>JBKKAE010000307.1:0-4065 GCA_046714835.1 Actinomycetota bacterium
CCCGACGAGGCTGACGACGGACATCTGAGGAACGAAGGCTACGGAACCGGTCGGCCGCCGCCTCGAACGCTTCCAGCGGCCCGAGGACCTGGTCGACGGCCCAGATCAGCCCTTCGAAACCCTTGAGCTCAGGGGGATCCTCCCGAAGCTGACGAGCCCGCTCGAGTGATTCTCTGATCCCCTCGTCACACGCGCGCCATTCCTCTTCGAGTTCCAGATGGCGCCAGGCGGGCATGAGGGTCTGTGCCGTGGCGAGCCTGTCTTCGAGCTGCAGGATCCCCTCCGCGAGCGGCGTTCCCGCAGACCGCGTCGACGGAACCGTCCCGGTCATGGCGTCCTTCGCCGCTTCGACCTCCCCAACGACCTCACGGAGGCGCTCAAGCGATCCTTGCAGCTCATCGGGGAGCTTCCTGCGCTTGAAGACCGAGGCGAACATCTACGCGACGACCTCGTCGCGGACCGGGACGATCGCGCGCGGGTCGTTGGTCACGACCGCGTCGGCGCCGAGTTCGAAGAGTCGTCGCGCCGTGTCCGGATCGTCCGCGATCCATACGCCCAGGAGCGCGCCGCCCCGATGGACCCGGTCGGCGAACCAGCCGCTCGCGTCCAGTACCTTCGTGACGAAGGGCAGCACCCACCGGTGTTCGTCCACCGACGCGCGGGTAAGTGCCTCGTCCGCATCGACGTCGTAGCTCGTGAGTAACCCCGTCGGAACATCGGGTCGGAGCTTCCTGCAATACGCGATCGACCGCGGGTTGAAGCTGGACACGATCGCCTGAACGGGCAAGTCCAAGTGGCCCAGCGCGTCGAGCGTCGCCTCCACTGCTGGTTCCCGATCCGGGGTGAAGCCGGGCTCCCCCGGGAGGTTCTTGATCTCGATGTCGGCGGCGGCGCGACCGGACAAACACTCGAGCGCCTCCTCCAACGTCGGCACGCTAGTCGTGCCACCGCCGGGCAGCTGGATCTGGAGCCGCCGGATGTCGGCGAGCGTGAGCTCCGGGACGAGCCCGGCGCCGTCGGTGGTTCGCGAGACATCCGGATCGTGCATCACGATCGGGACGTCATCCGCGGTCATCCGCACGTCGAACTCGACCGAGTCGGCGCCCGCGTCGATCGCCGCCTCGAACGCCTCGATCGTGTTCTCCGGCTGCTCGACCGACGCCCCGCGGTGAGCCACCACCATCGGCGTGGACGTTCGCTCGACGTTCAGGCCTGGCTCGACGGGCACAGGTCCTCGACCGGGCACTCGGGGCACTTCGGCTTCTTCGCCGTGCAGATCGCCCGGCCGTGGTCGATCAGCACGTACGTGAAGTCGAACCAGCGCTCACGCGGGACCAGGCGCATCAGGTCCTGCTCGATCTTGTTGGGATCCTTCTGCTCCGAGAACCCGAGCCGGTTCGCCAGGCGGTGCACGTGCGTGTCGACCGCGATGCCCTCGACGATCCCGAACGAGTTCCCGAGCACGATGTTCGCCGTCTTCCGTGCGACGCCTCGCAACGTGATCAGATCCTCCATCGTGCCCGGCACCTCGCCGCCGTACTCCTCGACGATCCGGCGGCACGCCTCCCGGATCGAGATGGCCTTCTGGTTGAAGAACCCGGTCGCGTGGATGTCGGCCTTCAGCTCGTCCTCGGGCACACGCAGGTAGTCCTCGGCGGTCCGGTACTTCTGGAACAGCGTCGTCGTGACCCTGTTCACCGTCTCGTCGGTGGACTGAGCCGAGAGAACCGTCGCGACCAAGCACTCGAGCGGATTCGTGAAGTTGAGCGCGACCTTCGCGTCGGGATATGCCTCCGACAGGCTCTGGACGATCTCGGGCGCACGCGCCTCGATCGGATCCTCGCGCGTGAGCTGCTTCTTCGCGGGCACGGCCCGGATGCTACTCGGAGGTCACCGAACGCTTCGGTGCGTCGTTCACGATCAGCGTGAACACGTCGGGCCTGCTGTAGTGACCGACGGGATCGAAGCGATACCGCTGTGCCCGCGCGACGTCCGCGTCGATCTCCGCGGTGAGGATGCCCTCCTCCTCGACCAGCGGGCCGGCGAGCAGCTGGCCGTCGGGGTCCACGATCGCCGACCATCCGGGGTTCGCCCAGTCGTCCTCCCCGCCCCAGAGCTCACGACCCGGGATGTCGTCGGGGATGTCGGAGCCGCGTAGGAGCGTGCACACGCCGATCACGTAGACGCGTCCCTCGCGGGCGATGTGGCGGAGGTTCGCGATCCAGTTCTCGTCGTTGTCCCACGTCGGCGCCGTCCAGATGTCGACGCCCTTCGCGTAGATCGCGGTACGCGCGAGCGGCATCAGGTTCTCCCAGCAGATCAGGCCGCCCACCCGTCCGAACGGCGTCTCGACGGGGTCGAGGTCGGAGCCGTCGCCGAGGCCCCACACGAGGCGCTCCCCTCCGGTGGGCATCAGTTTCCGATGCTTCCGCGCGATCTCACCGTCGGGACCGAAGAGCAGCTGCGCGTTGTAGATCGTGCCGCCGTCCAGCTCGTTCACGCCGACCGAGAGGTACGCCTTCGCGCGCTTCGCGGCTTTCCCGAGCTCTTCGGTCGCCGCGGACGGCACCTCGACGGACTGCTCGCGGAGGCGCGCCGTGAGCGCCTCGAACGGTCCATCCCACGCGGCCGTCCGCCAGACCCAATCGGGATAGGTCGGGATGAACGTCTCCGGGAACACGATCAGGCGGGCCCCCAGGCCGGCGGCCTCCTTCGTCAGTCGCACCACCTTCTGCACCGTGGCGTCGCGATCGAGGAACTCCGGCGTGGCCTGG
The DNA here is from genome assembly GCA_046714835.1 of Actinomycetota bacterium. Taxonomy (GTDB): domain Bacteria; phylum Actinomycetota; class UBA4738; order UBA4738; family HRBIN12; genus JAJNBA01. The sequence goes on from JBKKAE010000307.1 coordinate 2,775, forward strand.
ACGGCGGCGACCGTCGCCTTCTCCATCAGACGACCGTCGCGTTCGGATCGAGGGCGGGATCGCCGTCGGGCAGCACATCGACGGCCCAGTCGGCGCGCTTCCACGACGGCACGGGCGTCTCGCAATCCTCGCGGGGGACGAACACCGAGGAAGCCACCTTCTGGTAGCGGTGCACGTAGCGCGGGCAGTTCGGGAAGATCTCGCGCGCGCGAACCCGAACCACGAACTGCGCCTCCGGCCACCACGACCGGAGCTCGTCGTCGAAGTCGACCGAGGCCTCGCCGTTCACGCGCATCCGATCGCGTCCCTCGAAGTCCATGAAGAGGATCCCGACGTGTGGGTTCTTCAGCAGATTGCCCATCGAGAGGTACATGCCGTTGCCGTTGTAGTTCGGGAAGGCGAGCGTGTGCTCGTCCACGACACGGATGAACCCGGGATCGCCACCCTTGTAGCTCACGTTCGGCTTGCCGTCCTCGTCGGCCGAGGCGAGGAAGAACATGTCGCGTGACTCCACGAACGCCCGATCGCGTTCCGTGAACACATCGTGCACGAGCAGGTTCTCGATACGGTCGGCGAGCCGACGAGTATCGAAACGATCCTGCAGCTCCCGATTGCCCTCGTGGTACATCTCGTCCATCACTGCCACCCCCTCAGATCTGGCGCCGCCACACCCTCAGATCAGCGCCAGGTCGAAGCGCTCACCGTCCCGATACGTAGACCACGTGCCGTTGATCCGCACATGGATGCCGTTCTTGCCGAGGACCTCCCAGGCCGCGCCGTCGCCGACCATCGCCGTGTCCTCGTCCAGACCCACGAAGGTGTATCCGTCCGGCACCGACCCGATGATGAAATCGCGCGCGCCCGGGATCCACGTGTCGACGATGTCCCAGTGCGGCGCGAACAGTGATCGAGGCACGAGATCGAGGCCGGGCTTCCAAACCTCGCCCATCTCGGTGGTGTCGCTGTCGAACGTGATCTCGTTGAGGCACGCGACGCCGGCACTGCATCCGGCGTACGCCATCCCACGGTCGAGCTGCTTCAGGAGGGCGTCGAGGAAGTCGCTCTCGGCGAGCACCTTTGAGAGGTAAGCAGGGTTCCCGCCCGAGAAGTAGACAGCCGAGGCACCCTCCAACCGCTCGACCAGCCGCGGGTCGTTGGTGTCCTCCCACGTCTGGAGATCGAGGATTTCGGCGGCGATGTCCAGCCGGGAGAAGTGCGCCAGGCCGAGCGAACCCCAGCGCTCGAAGACGTCCTTGCCCTCCGGGGCCGACGCGGTCGGCAGGATCAACAC
>JBKKAE010000308.1:0-6913 GCA_046714835.1 Actinomycetota bacterium
GCGGGGGGTAAGGGGGGCGGCCCCCCCCAAACGCGGGGGGCCCCCCGCCGCCGGACCGCGACCTGGATCGGGATCGGAATCCTCGCGGTGGGTGGGATCACGCTCCTCCAGAGCTTGGGAGGGCCGAACGACATCCCGGGTGCGGCCATAAGGGCAGCAGAGCAGGCGGGGTGCAGCGAGATCTACAAGCGTCCCGATGTCACCCCCTCGCAGCCGCATTTCGGGCCGGGACAGACAACCTCATACTCGGACCCGCCAGCAACGTCCGGCCAACATAGCCCGGGGTCGCTACCGGTCGATCCCAAGGTCTACGACATGCCGGTGGAGGAGACCGCGGCGGTCCACTCGATGGAGCATGGGGCCGTGTTCGTCTACTACCTCCCGGAGGGGAACGGCGGGGTCACTCAAGACGTGGTCGATCGGTTGGCCCAGATCGCGGAGGGCAGCGACGCTACCTTCTTGGCTCCCTATCCGGATCTCGATCCCATGACGGCCCTGACGCTCACCGCCTGGAACTATCGACAGTCCTGTCCGGTCACGTCGACCGACCCGGTCGACGGACTCACCCCTCGATCCGCAGCGACGATCGTAAACGGGTTCGTGACCGGCTTCGGATGCACGGGTGAGGCTCCTGAGAACGGCACGCCGCCCTGCTGACATCGAGCGACCTGCACGTCGCAGGAACCATTCAAGCAGGCGGACGTCCACACAGAGAACGAGGGGTCGTGGGCGGACCCCATCGCCTATCTGACAGGCGAAGATTCAGCCCCCTGAAGAACGCGCGATCACCGCGGCCGCTCGGACTGCCTCGACGAGCACTGACAGCGGACCATCCTTCTCGACGAAGCTCGCAGCCCCCTTGATCTCGGTTGCCCTCGGGGGCTCTTTGTCAGAGAAGGCGGTAAGGATGACCACTTGGGTCTCTGGGGATTTCGCCGAGATAAGCGCGGTCGCCTCAAGTCCATCAATCCCCGGCATCCGTACGTCCATCAAGACGACATCAGGCCGAAGCCGCGACGCCCGATCTATCGCCTCGGCACCGTTGCTCGCGCTCCCAACGACATCGAATCCTTCACCGGAGAGGAACTCGCCAAGCGTTTCGCAGGTAGCTTCGTCGTTGTCTACGATCAGTACCCGGACCTGGGGCTTCAATCTCTTGCCCGCCTCCTCCCGATGGATCCTTGATCCAGATGCAAGAGCCAGCGAGACCGACCTCCCGTCGTCTTCCTGGCCTTCCACCCCACGTCTCCACCGAGGGCCGGGCCTCATCGAGGCTCGTCGGCGCCGGTGCCGCTTCCCGACCCCCCGGGGGAGTCCGGCGGTGGTGATCTGCCAGCCTGTCGCCGGAGGCATGCACCGAGTCGGCCTCTCGGGCAGATGGGCTCATCCCCTCCGCCTTCCCCTTGATCAGGGCGCTCCTTGCCGACAATCTACTACAACCTATCGTAGAGTAGAAGAGTTCGGCCGACACGAACACCGCGGAAGAAGGCTGGCACCGAATCTCCATCACGTTGGTCGCGGTTGTCGCACCTTCGAGCTCCGGATAATGCGCGCGCCATAGGACGTCCAGGTCAATGAGTAGCTCCAGCGTCTCGAAGTCGCCTACCGCGACCGGTAGCGGCGACGGTGGGCATCGTTGCCAGGTCGTCCACTCGGTGAAGCACTAGCCGCACGCGGGGACGGACAGCGTTCTCATAACGGGGTGTTGCCGATGTCTGAGCCAAACTTCGATCTCGATGATGATCCGGTTCCCGGAGAAGTCGATGGGCGGTTCTCCCTGGAACGGTTCGCCCGCGGTGAGGAGGAACGTGCGACTCTCGCCGGGGGGGATCCGGGCGAAGTCCGGCGCCGGGAAGACGAATAGGACGACCCCCGGCTGACGTCCTCCTGTACGGACCGTCTCGATCAGCAGGTGAACGTCCGGATCGATATGAGCGACACGCGATCCTCGGTTCGCGAGCGTGAGATCGATGCCGATACCGCCCTCGGAAAGACAACTGACGGCCGCGCTGATTCGGATCTGCGGCGGGCTCGCCGCGAACGCCGTCGTTGGCGCGAGGGTGGCGATCGCGACCACGAAGGCCGTGACGGTGATGCTCCTCCTGATCGACTGGATCATGGGGCGACCCTCCCGTCTGCAGCGGCTTGGAACGCTTTGAGGAGATCCTCACTGAAGGGTTGAGTGAAACCGCAGGCCCAGAGGAAATCGCCATCGCCTGAGACCAAGAGGTGTGCTCCGACGGAGCCGTCGACATCGCCTGTGGAAGAAGGCGTAGCGTAGGTGCGGAGCGAGACTTGTTTCCCCGTGCCACCCCAGAACCAGCGGTCCACGTCGAATGTCACAGCGGTGGTCCCCGAGCCCGCTTCTTCGCTCGGAGCGTCGACAGGGCCGTCAACAGCGACGATCACACCTTCGAACGCGTAGGTCCGGTTCGGCAATGTCTCGGGCGAGTACTGCTCGATGCAGCTGAACGCGGTTTCACCCACCAGCCAGGACGCATCCGCGGCTGGCTTGGGTTCGCCTCCGTCGACCAGGACGAAACCGACCACGGCTGCGGTAGCGAGCGCCGCAGCGAGGAGTCCCGCAACCGCGACCCTCCGTCGAGGACGATAGTTGGGAGCCTCCTCGACAGCAGCTGCCATCTCGTCCCACGGCGTGGGCACACGATCGACCTCTCCGAACCTTTCTTTCAGCGGCGTATTCATCGGGATTCCATCTCCTCCGATAGCAGGCTTCGTAACTTGCGTGTGGACCGGAACAGCTGGACGCCGATCGACGAGGGTGTCGAGCCGAGGATCCGAGCGATCTCGACGTTCGAGTAACCCATGTAGTAGCGAAGGATCAGCGCGCGCCTCTGCATGTCTGACACTTGGCTGAGAGCGCCGACGAGATCCACGAGGGAAGCGGGATCCACTCCGTCGGGCATCGGGGCATCCAGAGGCTCGATGAGATCGGCCCGACGCGTCATCTCACCCGCGGCGATCTTGAAAGCCACCGTCCAGATCCATCCACGTGGGTCCCGGATCTCCTCACGGGCTGCCATCGCCTGGGCGAACGCCTCAGACACAGCGTCGCTCGCTAGGTCGCCACTGCCCGAGTAGAGGAGCAAGGCCCTCCACAGACGGGGAGCCAGACTCCTGAATGCGTCCTCCGCCCATTCCTGGGGTCGTTCTCTCAGGGTGGCCTCCTGTGTGCGCATGTCATGGGTACGGGGCCTATGAGGAGCGAACCATTAGCTCACCCTGCAAGAAACCTTCTGCAGTTGCTCGAGGCAAGGTCATCTTCTACTATGCTGTGACGTAGCTCCGGCACTCGGGTGGCCTGGTACGCCGGAGCGTCCCCCGATAGCAGGAGATGACTTGGCGTACCGGAACGGGCTTGTTCGGCGACCGGCGTTGGCGGCGGCTGCGTTGTCCACGCTCCTGGTCCTGATGGCGGCCATCCTTCCCGCCGGCGCGGCTTCGAAAGATGACGTGGAAGATGCCAAGGCCAGGGTCGACCGCCTTGCATCGGAGATCGAGTCTGCCAGCGACAGACTCGTCGCTCTGGAAGCAAACGCCGAGAGGCTGGCGGGAGAGATCTTCGAAGCCGAGAACGGTTTGGCGGCGGCGGAGGCAGAACTGGCTGCGACCAACGAGGACCTCTCCGCCGCTTCGCGGCGACTAGACAGACTCCAGGGCCGGTTGAATGAGCAGGCGGCGACGCAGTACATGCAGGGGGCGGCGGGGTCAGTCGACCTCTTGCTCGGCTCTGAATCCTTCAACGAGTTCTCCGATCGCCTCGAGTACGTGAACGCCGTGTCGCAGCAGACGGCCGACCTCGCCACCGGCGTTCAGAAGCTCCGGAGCGAGCTGGAGTGGCGGCAGGGGAGGCAGATCCAACTGCGCGATCGACAGCGCTCGCTCGTCGGCCAACTCGAGGACAAGCAGGAGCAGCTCTTCGACCAGCTCGCCGACCAAGAAGCCCTCATCGAGGAGATCGTGAAGAAGAAGGCAGACGCGGCGGATGAAGCGCGGCGCCTCGGACGCGAATACCAGAAGCAGCTCCAGCAGCAGCTTGCCGAGCAGGAGCAACAGCACACTCCCCCGGCCACCGTAGGCGGCGGATCGGCCTCAGGTGCGAACCCTCTCCTCGTGTGCCCCGTCGGGCAGCCTCGCGGGTACAGCGACGGCTTCGGAGCCCCCCGCTACGGCGGTGGCTACCACCCTCACGGTGGCGTGGACATCATCGCCCCCCAGGGCACGCCGATCTACGCGACGTTCCCCGGCACGGTCCGGGACGCATCGAACGGCCTCGGTGGGATCTCGGTGACCGTTACAGGGAGCCAGGGGTGGACGTACAACGCTCACCTCGTCAGCATCGCGAGGCTCGGTTCCGTGAACACGGGGGACGTGATCGGGTACGTCGGCGCGACCGGAGATACAAGCACTCCGCACAATCACTTCGAATGGCATCCGAACGTGACACCGGGGAACTGGCCGGAAAGCGCCTACGGCTACAGCGTGGTGGGGTCGGCTATCAACCCCTACCCGCTTCTCACGCAGGTGTGCTGACCAGGCAGACACGGTGTGGCCCTAGTCCTCCGCGCTGCCGTTCGCCATATCCCGGATCCAACGGTGAACGCGAGTGTCGCGAACGGTAGCCAATCCCCGAACCGAACGTAGGGCGTGAGCTCAGATGAGGCCTTGATCATTCCCCGGATGACTCCGGGCTCGAAGAGATCGGTTTCCTGATAGGTCCGCCCCGCCGGATCGATGAAGGCGCTGATCCCCGAGACCGCAGCGTGTACGACCCACCGCCCGTCCTCGATCGCACGCATCCGGGACATCTGCAGGTGCTGGGCGGAGGCCGCCGTCTCTCCGTAGGAGGCGTTGTTCGTGAGAACCACGAGGAATCGAGCTCCTTGCCGGACCAGCTGCCGTCCGAGAGCCGGAAAGGCGTTCTCGAAGCAGATCGGGGTCCCGAAGGCGGGGACACCGGGAGCGGACAAAGTGTGCAGGCGGTTCCCGGCCGCCAGCTCATACGGGATGCGCTCCAGCGCGGAGATCCACCCTATTGCAGGCTTCCAGGGGATGAACTCTCCGAACGGCACGAGGTGGGTCTTTCGGTAGATGTCCCTGATCGTGCCTCCCGCGTCGAACACGACCGCCTGGTTGAAGAGAGGACCACCGGCGGATCGTGCCCGCAGGTCTGTGGACGTAGAACCGGTGAGGACAGGGACACCGACCGCCGCGATCTCGGCTCGCACCTCGTCGAGGATCTGGATCGATCCGGGATCGAGCGCGCTCTCGCCCCAGATCGCTAGATCGGGAGGACGTCCTTGCAGCGAGCGATGGAGACGCATGTTCAACCTGGTGATCGCGATATCGCCTTCTTCCCTCGAAGGCGACAGCGCGGCGACCCGGAAGTCAACCTGGATCGCGGCCACATCGATCGCTCGTCCGTTCGTTCGTGCGAAGGGGATCAGGATGGGGGCGAAGACGGCGAGTCCGGCGAGACCGAGTGATCCGAGCCTGCCTCCCACCGAGCGTCTGGCCGATGCCGCATCGGCGAGGAGGCAGGCAACGAACACGACGAGGAAGGTCACGCCCCAGACGCCCGCCAACACGGCGATCCGCACAGTGATCGCGTTCGACACCTGTGAGATCCCGAGGGAGCCCCACGTGAAACCCCCGAGGGGCCACAGGCCGCGTAGCCAGTCGATCGTCGTCCACAGCGAGGCTACGCCGAATGCGGTAAGCACGGGCCGTCCGCGCCGTTGCACGATCGGGAACAGCCCGCCTATCAGACCGGTGGATAGCCCCGCAAGCAACGTGAGCGATGCCCACGCGAGCTCGCCGAACAACAGGATCCAGTACAGCGTGAGGCCGTAGCCGATAAGGCCGTGGGTGAGGCCCAAAGCAACGCCTCGACGTACGTGGGCGTCCCGGAGAGCGACGATCAGCGGCACCGGCGCCACGAAGGCGAGCGGCCAGGCTGACACTGGCGGCAATGCGAGGAAGGCTAGGAGACCTCCCACCCCCGCTAACGCGACGCCGGGAAGCAGACGGGCCTGAGCCGTTGGAACGCCACTCGAGGCCAGCATCTCCCGGTCTGGGGGAAGTGCCCCGTCGGATTCGGCGGGTCGTCTCCGGGTCCTCAAGCCCTCTTCAGCCATCCGCTTGCCGGGGACCTGGATTGCCGCCCCGACCGACAAGACTTTCGTAAGCCTGCTCACGATCCGGGTCGGGATTCTCGATAGTGGACGCATCTCTTCCTCTACGCAGAGTAGTAGACAGGATGATGGCCGGACGAGGGAGAATCTGCATGCATGTCCAAGAGATGATCCGAACATCTTCCGGCGAGCCGCCGGTTGGTGTGGACTCACTTACGAGGTACATCGAGGCCTGCTTCGACTGCGCCCATACCGTGCCCCGCGTGAGCGGACACCTCCCTCGGTGAAACCGGGGCTCTGAACCTGGTGCCGTCTATCAGCCTGAACGAGGTGTGTGCCAACGTGTGCACGACTACCGGTGCAGCCCTGAGCCGGATCGGCCTAACCTCCACTCGGCGGGTGATAGCCTCGTCCTGTGGGGCGCAAGCTCGCTGTCATGTTCTTCGTCCTCCTCCTCCTGCTGCTGGTCATCCCACTCGGGATCGGCATGGTGATGGTCCCCTGTCCGGAGTGTGACGTTGGGGCGCTCATGAACGCGATGGCAGCGTGCGTCGCGGTTCTCCTCGCTTCGATGCTCCTCCTCTCATCCGGGGCTACCGGCAGATATCGTCTCGGTCTGTATCGACTTCGACCGTTACCCTTCATACGAAACCCCGATCCACCTCCTCGACTCGCGTGACGTCGTGATCCCTGGCATGCCGCCGGACGGCGGCATGCCAAACGTCCAACTGAGGAGGACCACCCATGCGAACGATCCT
>JBKKAE010000309.1:0-2536 GCA_046714835.1 Actinomycetota bacterium
ACCCCTCGAGCTGCCCACCGACGTATCTCGCCTGCCCGTTCCCCTCGTAGAGGTACTCCACGTGCCCATCGAGTCCGGGCTGCCCGGGGTCGGTGTCGTCATCGATGTCCGGTCGCTCGGGCCGATAGACCGGGTGGTTCTCCTCGAGTTTTTCGTCCGAGATCTCTTCCTCGCGGCCGTCCAGCGGCCCGCCGACGAACTTCACTTTCATCCGGATCACCTCCGGAGCCCACATACCCTCCCGGGGGAGCGCGGAAGCCTCTACTTCTTCTTGGCCCTGGCTTGCCTCGGAGGGAGCTCGTCGACGTGATCGAGGGAACGGGCGGCCCATCCGCGCACTCGGTCCGGTTCGTCCCGCCAGGCACCCGGGAGGACGACGTACTCGCGCGTCGGGCGACCTGGCATCGGCTCGAATACCCGCCCGCCTGCTTCGAGTACCTCCTCGCGATCGGCCTCGGGAAGCCGCACGAGGATGTCGTCGCCGAAGATCCCCATGAACATGTTCCCGTTCACGAACGCGGAGAGCTGGCCGAACATCGGTCGGATGTTGACGGCAGGGTGGTTCGGCACGACCGAGGCGAAGTAGTCCTTCGTTTCCTCCGTCGGTTTCGGCATCTTCGAAGGCGCCACGGCTCGAACCCTACTCCTCAGTCGCGACGCACCGGAAGGGTGAACGAGATCGTGGTGCCCGTCGGGTCGCTGCTCGCGCGGATCTCGCCTCCGTGGGCTTCGACGAGACTCTTCGCGATCGCGAGGCCGAGGCCTGCACCCGGCGAGTCGGAGGCGCGCGAGAAGCGATCGAAGACGTGCGGCAGCTGTTCCTGCGCGATCCCCGTTCCGGTGTCGGTGATCGAGAACTCGACGCCGTCCTCCGCCGCGGCGGCGGTGACGACGACCTCGCCACCGTTCGGCGTGTGACGGAGTGCGTTCGAGAGCAGGTTGCTGAGGACCTCGCCGATCCGGAGACGATCGACTTCGATCTCGGGAAGGGTGTCTGCTCGTCCTCCGAGCCGGACGTTCTTGTCCGCAGCCTGTGCCGCGAAGGACTGAACGGCGGTGTCGATCAGTTGACGCGGCTCGATCTGCTCGCGGTGCAACGTGAGAGCACCGGCTTCCGCGGTCGACAACGTCTGCAGGTCGTCCAGGAGCCGGGCCATCACGGTCGTCTCCTCGAGCACCGAGCGAAGGTGCGCCTCGTCCATCGGATACAGGCCGTCGATGATCGCTTCGAGGTTCGCGCGGATCACGGAGAGCGGCGTCCGAAGCTCGTGGGCTACGTCGGCGAGGAGCTGTCGTCGCCGAGCCTCGTTCGTGCCGAGCCGCTCGGTCATCTCGTTGAACGCGCGCCCCAGTCGCTGGACCTCCCGCGATCCGCGCTCCTCAACACGCGCTTCGTAGTCGCCCGCGGCGACACGGTCGGCCGCCTCCATCACGTCGGCGACCGGCGATGCGAACCGACGCCCCGCACGCACGACGACGATCGCGACGATGATCACGAGGACGATCCCGAAAGGGACGAACGGGCCACGGTGCTCGTCTCCACGGAACATGTAGCCGCCGATCAGTGCCGACAGTCCGACGATCGCGGCGAAGACGACCGCGAGGACGACGGCGATCTTCCGCATGAAGTGGCGCCGCATCCCTCGCCACGCCTCGGGACCTTGTGGTGGCCAGTCCTCGTCTTCGGGCCACCACGGAGGCTTTCCTCCGCGCCAGGGTGGGCCACCGCGCCACGGCGGGCCTCCCCACGGCGGGCCGTGTCCGTGGTCGTGATCGTAGCCCGGCCGCTCGCTACTCATCGGCGAACCGGTATCCCACGCCGTGGACCGTGAGGACGTACCGGGGCTTCCCCGGCTCGGGCTCGAGCTTCTTGCGGATGTTCTTCACGCGCGCGTCGATCGCACGCTCGTAGGACTCGATGGCCACGCCGTGGATCGCGTCGAGCAGCTGCCCACGCGTGAACACGCGGCCGGGCTCGCGCGCCAGCGCCGTCAGGAGCTGGAACTCCGTCGGCGTGAGCTCGACCGGGCGTCCGTCGACGGTCACGCGCATCCGCTGCGGATCGATCTCCACGTCGGCGACACGGATCGGCTGCTCCCGCAGCATCTCGGCCGTCGAGCTCCTCCGCAGGACCGCGCGGACCCTGGCCACCAGCTCCTTCGGGCTGAACGGCTTCACGACGTAGTCGTCGGCGCCGAGCTCGAGCCCGACGATCCGATCGGTCTCCTCCCCGCGTGCGGTGAGCATCACGATCGGGACCCGCGAGGAGCCGCGAAGCTCTCGCGCCACGTCGAGACCGTCGACGCCCGGGAGCCCGAGGTCGAGCACGACGAGGTCGGGCTTCGAGCCTCGGGCGCTCGCGAGGGCGGCCTCGCCGCTCGAGGCCACGATCACCTCGAAGCCGGCGTCGGTGAGGTAGTCGCGGACGACCCGCGCGATCTTCATCTCGTCCTCGACGACCAGCACCGTCTTCATCGGAGTCTCCTCGACGCAGCCGCCACAGTGCAGCGGCGGCGGGGCGGTGGCAACCGCCACC
>JBKKAE010000310.1:0-8629 GCA_046714835.1 Actinomycetota bacterium
CGGCCACCCCGTCGATCCCCAGGCGCTCGGCCGCGTTCGGCTTGTGCACCACGGCGGTCACACCGACGACCCGGGGGATCGATGCGACCCGACTGGCGACCGCGTCGGCCATCGTTTCGATGAGATCGAAGGATCCCTCCTCGACGACCTCGCGGACGGCTTCGGTGATCCCACGGTAGTCCGCCGTCGCCTCGATCTAGTCATCGCCCGCGTCGACCTCTACATCGTGGGCGACGACGAACGGCTGCGGCTCGTCCTTCTCTCCGGGACGCGCGCCGTGGCGTCCCTCGGCGCGGATCCCTGACAGGAACAGGCGGGCTGGACTCACGGGGCTGCCTCCTCGTCGTCCTCCACGAACCAATCGTCTCGCTCGTCCTCCTCAAGGTCCACCCACGGAGGCCGGCGTTCGAGCTGGATCCGCACCACGCCGTCGTGCGCGTGATCCGCGTCGTGACCGTGCGCCTCCGCGTGAGGCTGCCTGAGATACCGGGCGCGGAGATACTCGAGGATCATCGGCGCGATCGTTGCGGCCGCCTCGGCGGTGAGGTCGTGGCCGCACCCCGGCAAGAGACCGAGCGTGGACGTCGGGATCGCGTCGTTCAACTCCTCGGCGACCGCGACCGGCACCACGTCGTCGTCCTCGCCCCAGAGGAGGAGGACCGGGAACTCGAACGAGGCGAGGAGGTCGGCGCCGACGCCTTCGGCACGCGGCGCGTCGAGCAAGACCATCGCGTCGACACACCCCTCGGCGGCGAGCGTCTGGGCGAGCGCCCCGCCGGTGCCGTGGCCGATCACGCCGAAGCGCTTACCGTCGGTCTCGGCTCGGAGGTGATCGAGCTTCGTCTGCGTGTCGCCGCTGGGCAGGTCCGGCGCGACCACCCGGAAGCGGGTCTCGAGGAGAGGAACGAACTCGCGCCATTGGTCCGCGGCGCGCCCCTCGTCGTGGAGGAGCAGCACGATCGGCCGGTCGTCCGTCACGGCCGCTCCCGGGCGATGGCGTCCACCACGCGGAGCGCGCGCACCGTGGGTCCGACGTCGTGGACCCGCACCATCTCCACACCTTGCGACGTGCACCACACCGCAGCCGCGACGGAACCTTCGAGGCGGCCGGCAGGATCGTCCGTACCCGAGAGCTCGCCGATGAGGCGCTTCCGGGACACGCCGGCGAGCACCGGCACGCCCAGCTCGCGGAACGAGCCGATCGCACGGAGGAGCGCGAGGTTGTGCTCCAGGTTCTTGCCGAAGCCGATCCCCGGGTCGACGCACAGGCGGTCGCGGCCGATCCCGGCCTCGACCGCTTCGTCGAGGCGCTCTGCGAGGAACCCGCGTACCTCCTCGACGACGTCCTCGTAGCGCGGATCCGCCTGCATGTTCTTGGGCTCGCCCCGCATGTGCATCAGGACCATCCCCGCCCCGGCGGACGCGACCACGTCGAACATGTCCGGATCGGTGCCGGCGCCGATGTCGTTCACGACCTCGGCGCCGGCCGCGAGAGCCTCGCTCGCGACTGCGGCCTTGCGCGTGTCCACCGACAGGAGGGCCTCCGGCGCTCCGCGCCGGAGCCCCTCGATCACCGGGAGGACGCGCGCGCGCTCTTCGTCGACGCCGACCGGATCCGACCCCGGCCGGGTGTAATCGCCGCCGACGTCGAGGACGTCGGCGCCCTCCTCTCGCAAGCGCACTCCGTGCACCACCGCGGCTTCAGCATCCTCGAACATCCCCCCGTCGCTGAACGAGTCGGGGGTGACGTTCACGATGCCCATCACGAGCGTCCGCTCTCCGAGCGGCAGCTCGCGATCACGACAGCGCCAGACGAGTCCCATCGCCACAGATGGTAGTGCGACGGCGGAACCTCAGCGCATGCCGATGTGGTCCATCGCCTCCTGGCGGGTTCGCGCGTCGGAGCGGAAGAGCCCCCGCACCGCCGACGTCACGGTCACCGCGCCGGGTTTCTTGATCCCCCGCATCGTCATGCAGAGGTGTTCGGCCTCGATCACCACTAACACGCCGCGAGGTGAAAGGGCCCGATCGATCGCCTCGGCGATCTCCGTCGTGAGCCGCTCCTGCACCTGCGGCTTCTTGGCGAGCAGGTCCACCACGCGCGCGATCTTCGACAGGCCGGTGATCTGCTGGGCCTTGTTCGGGATGTAGGCGACGTGAGCGCGACCCGCGAACGGGATCAGATGATGCTCGCAGAACGACTGCATCGGGATGTCCCGGACCATGATCATCTCGTCGTGGTCGGCACCCTCGACGACGGTGACAAGCTGTGAGGCGTCCTTCCCGATCCCGGCGAAGATCTCTTCGTACATCCGGGCCACGCGGGCGGGCGTCTCGCGAAGGCCGCCGCGCTCGGGATCCTCCCCGATGCCTTCGAGGATCAGCCGCACACCCTCCTGCACCTTCTCGGCGTCGAACGCTTCGGGTGGTTCCAGCAGGTCCATCGGGCGGATGCTATCGGGGAACCAGCGCGTCGAGCGCGGCCGGGAGCGCCGCGAGGTTGAAGAGCTCACCCGCGCGAGGGAGGTCGCTCGACTCGTCCAGGCGGTTGATCCAGACGCACGGGAGCCCGAGCTGCGCGCACGGCTCGACGTCGTGAAAGAGCGACGCCGCCACATGAACGTGGGATGCCCGGTCGGCCGTCGTCGTCCGGAAGAAGGTGTTCCAGTGTCCGAAGGCCGGCTTGTAGGAATGCGCCTCGGCGGCGGTGATCCGAACGTCCACCTCCACGCCGATCGTCTTCAGGGAGGCGTTCAGGAGGTCGGGGTCGGAGTTCGACAGGATGGCGATGCGCCAGCCGCGGTCCCGTAGCTCCGCGAGCGAGCCGGTGACCTCGGGGAAAGGACGCCACGACGGCAGCGATTCCGCGAGCGCGTCCTCGCGCCCGGGCGGCATCTCCAGCCCCTCCGCATCGGCGATCTCTGCGAGCGTGTCCCGTAACACCTGCCGGTAGGGGATGTCGCTACCGGCCTGCACCCTGCGCTCACCGTCGTGGTACCGATGGAACAACCGCTGCGCATCCTCCTCGGGCCAGACACGTGCAAGCGCTCTCCGGATGCCGCCGTCCCAGTCGATCAGCGTGCCGTAACAATCGAAGGTCGCCCAGCGGTCGGTCATCGTCGGAGCGGCCCGGGGCCTTCGGGCTGGGGGAACATCTCGGTGCGGGAGACCGCGAGTCCGGCGCTCCGGACCTCGGGAGCACGCGGGGCGCGCTTGGTGACGGCCTTGAAGAACGACTCGACCTCGTCCCGATCCAGCGTCTCTTTCGCAAGGAGGAGCGCCGCCAGCTCGTCGAGCTTCTCCCGATGCTCCTCCAGGATCTCGAGGGCGACGTCGTGGGCCTCGTCGAGCAAGCGACTCACTTCGTTGTCGATCTCGTAAGCGACGGCGTCCGAGTAGTCGGGCGTGGATGCCCAGTCGCGGCCGAGGAAGACCTCTCCCTGCTTCTGACCGAGTGTCCGCGGACCGATCGAATCGCTCATCCCGTGCTCGGTCACCATCTGACGGGCGATCTTGGTCGCGCGCTCGATGTCGTTGCCGGCGCCGGTGGAGATGTCTCCCGCCACGATCTCTTCGGCGACCCGGCCTCCCATCAGCATCGCCAGCTCGTCCCTGAGCTCCTCGCGGGTCATCATGAACTTGTCCTGCTCGGGAAGGGTCAGCGTGTACCCGAGCGCGCGACCGCGAGGGATCACCGTGATCTTGTGCACCTCGTCAGTGTTGGGGAGGACGTGCGCGACCATGGCGTGACCGCCCTCGTGGTAGGCGATCAGGCGGCGCTCTTCCTCGCTCATCACGCGGCTCTTGCGCTCGGGGCCTGCCATCACGCGGTCGATGGCTTCCTCGACCTCTTTCATCGTGATGCTCTTCTTCGAACGCCTGGCGGCGAGGAGGGCGGCCTCGTTGATCACGTTGGCGAGGTCGGCTCCCGTGAACCCGGGTGTACGCCGGGCGAGTATGTCGAGATCGGCGTCCGGATCGAGCGGCTTGCCCTTCGCGTGGATGCGGAGGATGGCCTGGCGGCCCTCTAGATCCGGCCGGCCGACCACGACCTGGCGGTCGAACCGGCCGGGACGCAGGAGCGCGGGGTCCAAGATGTCGGGCCGGTTGGTCGCAGCCATCAGGATCACCGTCGTCCGCTGGTCGAACCCGTCCATCTCTACCAAGAGCTGGTTCAGGGTCTGTTCCCGCTCGTCGTGGCCGCCGCCCAAGCCCGCGCCGCGATGGCGGCCGACGGCGTCGATCTCATCGACGAAGACGATGGCCGGTGCGCTCGCCTTCGCCTGCTCGAAGAGGTCTCGCACGCGCGCGGCTCCCACGCCCACGAACATCTCGACGAAGTCGGCACCGCTGATCGAGAAGAACGGGACGCCGGCCTCGCCGGCGACGGCGCGAGCGAGGAGCGTCTTCCCGGTCCCCGGCGGTCCGAAGAGCAGCACTCCCCGCGGGATCTTCGCACCCATCGCTTGGAACTTGGCCGGATGCTGGAGGTACTCCTTGACCTCCTCCAGCTCCTCGATCGCCTCGTCCACGCCGGCGACGTCCTTGAACGTCGTCTTGGGCTGGTCCTTGCCGACCGTCTTGTGGCGGCTCCGCCCGAACTGCATCACACGGCCACCGCCGCCCTGCGAACGGTTCATCATCCAGAGGAACAGGCCGGCCAGCAGCAGGATCGGCAGGACGTAGTACAGCAGCCCGACGAGCTCGTTCGGCTTCTGCGGTTTCGCCTCGAACGGCACATCCGCTTCCTGCAGCTGCGTGGTGATCTCGTCCGCGCTCTCGACGGGGTACGTCACGACGTATTCGGTCCCGTCGTCGAGCTGCCCGCGGATCTCCTGATCGCCCTCGAGGATCTCCGCGTTCCGGATCTCGCCGTCCTCGAGGAGTCTCGAGAACTCGTTGAGCTTGATCGTCTCCGCGGTCTCCGGACGGTTCATGACCGACAACAGGCCGAAGAACAGGACGGTCGCTCCCACGATCCAGATGGTGGGGGTGCGAGCGAGTCTTCGGAACGGAGGTTCGGACTGTGGCAATGACGGCCTCTTCCCTCGGGACGCGTTCCTGGGGACGCAACGGGCCCGGCAGATGGCGCGCCCGAGCCCGGAGCCAGGGTAGCACCAGCCCCAGATGCGGCGGCCGGAGCTACCTGATGCCGGTGTCGACGGAGACGACGATCTCCACGAAACCCTCGGGTTCGACCGTGACGGCCTGGGGCTTCGCGAACGGAGGCGAGGTCTCGGAGACGATCGATACCTCGTAGGTGCCCGGCTCGAGCGAGAGCTCGAAGCGGCCCTCCGAGTCGGTCTTCACCGTGAACTCCTCGCCGCTTTCCGTGTCGGTCACGATCACCGTGCCCTCGTACGGGAGGTCCGGACACGGCGAGCCCTGGACCTCGACGGGGCACTGCGGACCGGAGAGCGCCTGTCCGCGGATCCCCGACGTGCCGTCGCCGGCGCTGGCGCCTCCGCAGGAGGCGACGGCGACGACGGCGAGGAATGGGGCGAACCGCTTCACGTTCGGTTGGACGACCCCGCGCAGCAGACGGTTCCGCTAGCCGCCGTAGGCCTCGGGCTTCAGCGTCGCGATGTAGGGCAGGTTCCGGTAGCGCTCGTCGAAGTCGAGCCCGTAGCCGACCACGAAGTCCGGCGGGATGTCGAAGCCCACGTACCGGATGTCGAGCGGCACCTTCTGGATCCCCGTCTTGCGCAGCAGCGCGGCGACCTCGAGCGACGCGGGCTTGCGCGCCGCCAGGTTCTTCAACAGGTACTTGAGCGTGAGCCCCGAGTCGACGATGTCCTCGACGAGGAGCACGTCCATCCCGTCCAGGTCGTGATCCAGGTCCTTGAGGATCCGGACGACCCCCGAGGTCTTCGTGGCGGCTCCGTAGGACGAGACCGCCATGAAGTCGAACTCCAGCGGCAGCCGGACGTAGCGGGCGAGGTCGGCCATCACCACGAACGCGCCCTTGAGGACCCCGACCAGCAACAGCGACTTGCCCTCGTAGTCCTCGGAGATCTGCCTGCCCATCTCCGCCAGCTTGCCCTGGATCTCCTCGGAGGAGATCAGGACTCGTTCGATGTCCGGTTCGTAGGCCTGCACGTAGTCGGTCAGTGTAGAGACCGCGGTCATCGCTCCCCCTTCGGCGTCGAGGAACCCATCAGCTCTCGGGGGAAGAACGAGTAACGCGAACGTACTCCTTCTCTCGGATCGCCTTCAACCCCTCGGACAGATCCCGTCGCCGGCCCGGTCGGCCGCGCGCCAGGTCGAGGACCGCCTCGATCGCCTCCCTCGACCAGGGAGCCGCCCAGTCCCCTGACATCGCGTTGTAGACGGCCAGGCGGATGACCCTGGATGCGACTGTCGGCGGGAGCGCGCGAAGCTTCGCGGCATCGAAGCGGACGTCAGAGCCGCGGTCACCCTTGACCGAATCCCGGTAGGCGGCAGCTGCAACGGACGCGAGCTCATCGCGGTCGCCTCGAAGCAGATCCGCCGTCCGCGCGATCGACCGCACAACGCCTCGTCCGGTCGATCGTTCGAGGACGGGCATCACCTCGTGCCGGATCGCCGCGCGGAGGTAACGCGTGTCCTCGTTCATCGGATCACGGCGCGGCCTCAGGTGGAGTGCGCGACAGAACCCCTCCACCTCTTCGCGGTCGACATCGAAGAGGGGTTGGACGAGACGTGCGTGCTCCCCATGACCCGGATCGATCCCGGCGATCCCTTCGAGGCCGGAGCCGCGAAGCAGGTTGAGCAACACCGTCTCGGCTTGGTCATCCAGCGTGTGCCCTTCCGCGACCGCCTTTCCACCGATCTCGCGTCGAACGTCGTTGGCCGCGTTCCCCCGGGCAACGGTCGCCCACGCCTCAACCGATACGCCCTTCTTGGGTCGGCCTTCGGCGGTTCGGAGATGGAACTGGAGCTTCAACCGCTCCGCCTGCCGACGAACGTACTCCGCATCCTTCGCCGAATCGGGCCGGAGCTTGTGGTCGAAGTGGAAGACGGCAAGTCGGATCTTGAACAAGCGTCGGAGATGCCACAGGGAATAGAGCAGGCAGACCGAGTCCGGACCGCCGCTGCACGACACGAGGACCAGATCACCCGGAGCGAACATCTCGTGCTCGCGTGCCGTCTTGGTGACCCGCTCCAGCACCCGGGCGACCGCCGGAGGCCGGCGAGGCATCTCAGCTCCCGGCGACGCGGGCGATCCAGCGGGAGGGCTCGGCGATCTCCTCGACGCTCGGGAGGCCCTCGGGCGCGAGCCACACACGGTTGAACCCGGCCATGCCCGAGTTCGACACCACCTCGCGGACGAATCGCTCCCCGGCGTCGTATTGCTCGATCTTCTTGTCGAAGCCGATCGCGCGTTGGAAGGTTCGCTCTATACCTCCGGCTCGACGACGCCTCTCCGCCAGCGCCTTCCGCATCCCTGCCAGGTCACTCACGTGATCCTTCGCGACCTCGTTCATCACGAACGACGCATGTCCTTCGAGGAGGGACATCACGCCCTGGACGTGGCGAACGATCTCGCGCTGCTCCTCGTTCAGCAGGAGGAAGATCCCACCCAGCCCCCGGATGTCGGCGCCGGCGCGCGCTTCGTCGATGGCCCGCCGGAGCTGGCCTGCCAAGTCCGTCGACTCGAGGGAGATCGTTCCGAGATAGCGATCCACCTGCCCGCGGATGTGACTCCGCAGCCACGGTGCGGCCGCGAACTGCACTCGGTGCGTCACTTCGTGGATCGCGATCCACAGCCGGAAGTCACGGGGAGCGAGCGAGAACCGCTGCTCCACCTCCGCCACGTTGGGACCGACGAAGTAGAGCAACCCCTCGTCGTCCGGCGGGAGGAAGGCGTCGTACTGACCCAGCACTCTTCTCGAGACGTAGCCGAGGAGCCCGCCGGCCTGGGCGCCCAGCGCCTTCCGTCGGAACGCGCCGTTGCCCGACTGCTTGGCGAGGATCCGACCGGCCAGCGGCTCCAGCATGCGCTGGAGCCCGCTCAGGTTGGCGCGGATCCAATCACCCCTGCCCATCACCCACGCACGCGACCGGAAGCCGCCCGGATCCAAGGTGGTGAACTCCGAGATCTGGGTCTCCGCCAACGAGACGAACTCGGCGAAGTCCTCGCGCATGCGCGCACGATCGGCGGGCGGGACACGGACGCCGGGACCCGCGACCCGGCGACCGATGGCAAGCGCAACGTCCCAGTCGGCGAGAAGGGCGGCTTGAGAGCCCATGGACCAATCGACACGGGTGGCGTCCATCCCGACAGGCTACGCGCTTCTCGAGGCTAGGCCTCGCCCGCGGCCTTCTTCCGAGCGGCGATCATCGCCGCGCGTCGGGCCTGCCCCTCGGCGACGCGCTTGTCGGTCCCCTTCTCGAGGAGCTCCTTCAAGGTGGTGTCGAAGACCTCTTGGTCGAGCGAGACCTCCGGCCGCTCCGCGGCTGCGGCAGGAGCCGGGGCGGGCGCCGAGGTCTCAACGGCCGGAGCCTGGTTCGGTGCCTCCGCTTCGGCCGGCGCTCCCTCGCTCGCAGGCGCCTCCTGTGGCGCCTCGTTCGAGGGCGCCTCCGAGCCCGGTCCCGCGTGCGCGGGCGCGGGGGCGGCAGGAGCCGGGGCAGTCGCGGGGGCGGCAGG
>JBKKAE010000311.1:0-2503 GCA_046714835.1 Actinomycetota bacterium
GAGATGCAGGAGAGGTCGGTGGGGGCACCGACGGCGACATCGGCTGACGACCCGGCTGGCAGCCGCTGGGCGAGCGATCCGGAGGAGACCGCGCCGTGGGAGCGCGTCCGCCCGCGGCCGATCACGGACGCCCAGTGGGATCGGTTCGAGATGGCGGTCGCGGAGATGTTCGAAGCTTTCGGCATGGACCTGGATACCGAGGGTACGCGCAGTTCCCCGCGTCGGTTCGTCCGGGCGATGTACGAGGCGACCGCCGGTTACGAGGGCGACCCCAAACTCCTGACCGCGTTCCCGACCGAATGCCGGGGTGGCCCCGACTGCCAGATCAGCCAGGTGATCGAGGGCCCGATCCCCTTCTTCTCGCTCTGCGAGCATCACGCCTTCCCGTTCTTCGGCGTCGCGCACGTTGGATACGTCGCCCATGAGCAGATCATCGGGATCTCCAAGATGACGAGGCTCGTCCGGGTCTACGCGCGCCGGTTTAGCGTGCAGGAACGGCTCGGGCAGCAGATCGCCGACCATCTCAACGACGTGATGGATCCGCACGGCGTGGCCGTCCATCTCCAGGCAGCTCACCTCTGCACGCAGATGCGGGGCGTCCGCGAGGAGCGCTCGCGCACGTCCACATCGTTCTGGCGCGGGAACTACGAGCGCGACCCCGAGATGCGTCGTGAGTTCCTGACCGTCGCGCAACGATCGAGTGATTGAGACCGACGTCCGCCTCGAGGTGCTCCTCGATGGCGGTGGCGAGCCGCTCGTCACGCTGCCCGAAGCGCTGGAGGCAGCCCACGGCGGGCCCTTCTGGCTGCCCGAGCGCATCGTCTACGCGAACTTCGTCTCGTCGGTCGACGGGATCGCGGCGATCGCCGGGGTCGAGATGTCGTCCGCGGCCATCAGCGGGGGTGCCTCGGCAGATCGCTTCACGATGGCCCTCCTGCGCGCCGTGGCCGACGCCGTCGTGGTCGGCGCGGGGACGCTCCGAGAGCACGACGGGCCGTGGACCGCGGAGAAGGCGTTCCCCGCGGGAGCGGATGCCTTCCGCCGGGTGCGGACGGAGATGTCGTCCGAGGCGCCGACGCTCGTCGTCGTGACCGCGAGTGGCGAGCTGCCCGCCAACCACCCGTCGCTCGGGGCCGCCGTCGTCGTCACGACCTCTTCCGGCGCGCGAGCGCTCGCGGAGCGGCAGGTCCGATGCGGGGAGGTGATCGACGTGGGTGATCACGAAGCGGTCGGCGGACGGGCCGTGATCGACCGGCTGCGCGAGCGAGGGTTCAACCGCATCCTGACCGAGGGCGGGCCGAAGCTGATGGGATCGATGCTCGCGGCAGGGGCCGTCGAGCACCTCTTCCTGACGATCTCGCCGAGGCTCGTCGGAGGTGGACGCGGCCGCACCCCGCTCACCGACGACGTCGATCTCCTGGACACGGGCGACGAGATGCGGGTACTGAGCGTGCGCCGAGGCGGCGACTACCTCTTCCTCCGTTACGACCTGACGGGCTAGCGACGCGGCCGCACCGATGCGATCACCCCGAGGACGAGCGCCGCTTCGACGTGTCCGACGACGGGGCCGGTCTCGATCCCGGCGCCGAGGCGAAAGGGTTCGGGCTCCAGAACACGGAGGACCGGCTCGCGGCGCTCGGCGGCAGCCTGACGCTGGACTCGTCACCGGGGGCCGGCACGACCGTGATCGGCCGGATCCCGACGTCACCGGCGCAAACGTAGCCGGTTCCGGGTGGAACTGGCCTCCTCCGGGGATGGGGTTGAGGGCTCCCTCTCCCGATCCTCGGGCGTTGGCCGCTCAACCGGAGGGTTTGCTACCCCTCCCGCCGAGCGGGACCAGCGCGAGGTTGTGGCTCCCGGACCGGAAGCCCTCGAGATCGAGCGTGACGTACCGGAAGCCGGCGTCCCGAAGCCCGGCCACGACCTGGTCCTTCCGTGCGAGAAGGTGATCGAACCGCTCGGGATCGACCTCGATCCGCGCCAGGTCTGCCCCCTGATCGCGCACGCGGGCATCGCCGGTGAATCCCAGCTCGCGGAGGACCTCCTCGCCGCGCTCGATCCGAGCGAGTCCCTCCTCGGTCACCGGCACGCCGTACGCGATCCGGGACGCCAGGCACGCCGCGGCAGGCTTGTCCCAGGTCTCCAGACCCAGGTCCTTCGAGAGGCTCCGCACCTCGTCCTTCGATAGGCCCACTTCCGCGAGGGGAAACCGAGCGCCTCGCGCGCGAGCGATCGACTGCCCCGGCCGATGATCGCCGAGGTCGTCGGTGTTCACGCCGAGCAGCAACGTCCGCGCCGCGAGCTCCGGCCGAGAGGTCAACGCGTCGACGAGCGCTCCCTTGCAGAACCCGCATCGGTCGCCGGCGTTCCGCCGATAGCGCGGATCCTCCAGCTCGGTCGTCCGGACGACGTGCAACTCGATGCCGTGCCGCTCCGCGAACGCGACGGCCGAGCGCAGCTCTCGCCTCGGCAGGGAAGGCGAGTCGGCGATCGCCGCGACGAT
>JBKKAE010000312.1:0-5218 GCA_046714835.1 Actinomycetota bacterium
AGCCGCCTGCTGAAGCGATAGGACGAAGACCGTGGCGATCAAAGGCAAGGGACGAACGAGGACGAGGCAGTCCGTGCGCGCGCCGAGGCGTGGGCCGGTCCCTGTCCCGGTGCCCGTCGCACGGCGCCGCGGCGTGCAGGTCATCGCTGCCTTCGTGGCCGGCCTCCTGGTGTTCTGGGGAGGGATCTGGCTGACGAACGGCCTCCGCTCCCAAGAGACCTCTGAGCGCAACCGGGAACAGGAGCTCCTGCGGCGGCGGGCGGGCGCAGCGTGGGAGGACCTCGTCACGACCGAGGTCGGCACGATCGGTCAGATCGCCGAGGGCCGGCCCCCCGTGCTCCTCCCCGAGATCCGCCAGCTCATCTCCGGTCTCGCCGAGAGGACGCCGAAGGATGCCGCGGCCACGCTGGCGACGGCCGCGGAGAACGCCAAGAAGGCGATGGATGCCATCGAGACGTACGAGCTTTCGAGCTCGATCGCCGACAAGGGCTTCGACCAGGGGCATGTGCTCCGGTTCCTGTCCGCCAGGGACGAGCTGCTCACCGCGATCGAGTTCTCCCGTCAGGGCGCGCTCGTCGGGGTGCTGGCGGTCGATCTCGAGGGGAACGAACGCCGCGCGGCGCTCGCGCGCGCCGAGGCTCTCTTCGCCGATGGTGACGCGGCCCTGCTTCGCTTCCAAGCCCATCACACCGAGGCGCTCGCCGCCGCCGGGATCATCCGGCAGCCCACCATCCCGGGCGCGTAGCCCGTGGCCGATGCTCCCGACCTCGTCGTGGTCGCCAATCCCGCGGCGGGGCATGGGAAGGCGGGACGCCTGATCGGGAAGGTCACCACGGCGCTCCACCGTCTTCGGGTGCCGCATGAGATCCGCATCGCGGAGTCTGGCACCGACCTGGAGCGACTCGCTCGCGCCGCGGCCGAAAGGGGAGCGCGGATCGTGGCCGCGCTCGGCGGCGACGGCACCGCCTCGCTCGCCGCCAACGGGATCCTCGGCACCGGCGCCGCGTTGGCCGCACTCCCGGCGGGGACCGGCGACGACTTCGCCAAGGCGATCGGAGCGGGGAAGCTGGACACCGCGGTCGAGCTGCTCGCCAACCCGAAGATCGTCGACCTCGACGTGATCGAGGTCACGACGGGGGCAGACAAGAGGAGCTTCGTGAACATCGCCGGCGCCGGCTTCGATTCGGAGGTGAACGAGGCCGCGAACGGGATGACGGTCAACCTCGGAGCGACCGGCACGTACATCGCCGCGTTGCTGAAGACGCTCTCCCGGTACTCCCCGGCTGCGTTCACCATCCAGGTCGACGACGAACGGATGGAGCTGGACGCGATGCTGGTCGAGGTAGGAAGCGGCCGCTGGACGGGGGGAGGGATGAAGGTGCTCCCGAACGCCGTCATGAACGATGGGCTGCTGGACGTCTGCATCGTCGAAGCGCTCTCGAAGGCGGCGTTCCTCCGAGCGTTCCCGCGCGTGTTCCTCGGCTCCCATACGACGCATCCGAAGGTGCGCATGCGCACGGGCACCCGGGTCCAGGTCGAGGCGAACCGCCGCGTCCTCGTGTACGCGGACGGAGAGCTGGTCGGCTCGCTCCCGGCGATCTTCGAGGTACGTCCCGCGGCGCTCCCGGTGGTGGTCGGGCCCGACGCCAAGGGCGTACGGTGAGCGCATGACCACCGGCCTGCTCCTGATCCACGCGTTCCCGTTGGACGCCCGCATGTGGGAGCCACAGCAGGCCGCCCTCGGGGCGCATCTGCCGATCGTCGCACCCCACCTCCCCGGCTTCGGCGGCACGGAAGGCCCCGAGGTCCTTACGATGGTGCTCGCCGCCGAGCACTGCGTCCGAGCGCTCGACGAGGCGGGCGTCGACACCGCGATCGTGTGCGGGCTCTCGATGGGCGGCTACGTCGCCTTCGAGCTCTGGAGGGCCGCCCGGCCGCGCGTCTCGGCCCTGGTGCTCGCGAATACCAGGGCCGAGCCGGACCCTCCGGAAGGCGCGGCCGGGCGGCGCACCCTCGCCGAGCGACTCAAGAAGGAAGGCCACCGCTTCCTGGTGGAGGAGCCACCGCCGCTGCTCGCGGAGGATGCCCCTGTGGAGCTCCGGGAGCGTGTGAAGGCGCTGATCGCCGACCAGACGCCGGAGGGGATCGCGGCCGCCGCGCTCGGGATGGCGGAGCGACCGGATTCCGTGCCGGACCTCCCGGGGATCGACGTGCCCACCCTCGTCGTCACCGGCACGGCCGACCGGCTGATCCCGCCCGACGTGACCGCCGGCATCGCCGGGCGCGTACCCGGCGCGGAGCTCCTTCGGATCGAGGGCGCCGGGCACATCTCGAACCTCGAGACTCCCGAGGCGTTCAACACGGCCCTCGAAGGCATGATCCCGGCCATCGGCGCCTGACGCACCGCGTCACACCAGCCGGCCGGTACGGAACCCGCCCGTAGACTGGCCGCACCGTGGCCACCCCTGAAGAGTTCGCGCGGCAGTTCCCGTTCGAGCTGGACCGCTTCCAGCGGGATGCGATCGACGCCGTGCATCGAGGGCTCTCGGTGCTCGTCGCGGCACCGACCGGCTCGGGAAAGACCGTCGTCGCCGAGTTCGCGATCGAGCGGGCTCTCGATCGCGGTGGGAAAGCCTTCTACACGACCCCGTTGAAGGCCCTTTCCAACCAGAAGTTCGGGGATCTCGTCGCCAAGCACGGCTCGGGCATGGTGGGACTGCTGACGGGAGACAACGCGATCAACCCGGAGGCGTCGATCGTCGTCATGACCACCGAGGTGCTTCGCAACATGCTTTACGAGCGCTCCTCGACCCTCACGGGGCTCCTGTCGGTCGTGATGGACGAGGTCCACTACCTGCAGGACCCGTACCGAGGCGCCGTCTGGGAAGAGGTGCTGATCCACCTGCCGCCGTCCGTGAGCGTGGTAGCCCTCTCGGCGACGATCTCCAATGCGGAAGAGTTCGGCGACTGGATCACGACCCTCCGCGGTGACACGCGGGTCGTGATCGAGGAGCGCCGTCCGGTGCCGCTCGAGCACCATTACCTCGTCGGCCCCCGCCTGCATCCGATGCACGTGGAACAGGACGGCATCCTCCTGCCGAACCCGTACGTGGTCTCGCTGGATCAACACGAGCTGAAGACCAAGACGTACTACCGGCGCGGGTCGGGCCTCCCGCAGCATCAACGGATCCCTCGACCTCGCGAGGGCCATCGCCGCGTGTACGTCCCCCGGCGAGAAGAGGTCGTCGAGGTGCTCGAGAAGGAAGGGATGCTTCCGGCGATCTACTTCGTCTTCAGCCGGTCGGGCTGCGACAAGAGCGTGCGATGGCTGCGAGACGCGAACGTGCGCCTCACGACCAGGGAGGAGGCAGCCGTCATCCGGGACAGGGCCGAGACCCGCGCCGCCTGGGTCGACGAGGACGACCTCACGAGCCTCGGCTTCTACGACTTCTTGGAATCCCTCACCACGGGCGTCGCCGCCCACCACGCCGGCATGCTCCCGGTGTTCAAGGAGACCGTCGAGGAGCTCTTCCAGGAAGGGCTCGTGAAGGTCGTGTTCGCGACCGAGACGCTCTCGCTCGGCATCAACATGCCGGCCAAGAGCGTGGTCATCGAGGACCTGTGGAAGTTCCAGGGCGAGCGGCACGAGCTGGTCACGCCGGGGGAGTACACCCAGCTCACCGGCCGGGCGGGCCGGCGAGGGATCGACGCGCTCGGCCACGCCGTCGTGATCTACCAGAAGCAGGTCCCGTTCGAGCGTGTGGCCGGGCTCGCCGCGACCCGCACGTACGACCTCGCTTCCTCGTTCCGCCCCTCGTACAACATGGCGGTCAACCTGGTGCGCAACTACACGCCCGAGCAGGCACATCACCTCCTGAACTCGTCGTTCGCCCAGTTCCTCGCGGACCGAGGCGTCGTCGCCCTCGAGCGCTCCCGTCAGCAGGATCTGGCGACGCTCGAGGGCTATCGCAAGAACATGGTCTGCCACCTCGGAGACTTCGAGGAGTACTGGGGATACCTCGAGAAGGCGAGACAGCTTCGGGAGGAAGACCGGCGGACCCGCGACCAGGGACGCCGCGACGAGGTCCGGGAGAGCGTGGCGCGGCTTCGGCCCGGCGACGTCGTGTGGGTCCCGCGCGCTCGACGCCGCGGGGTGGCGGTGGTCGTCTCGTCACGCGACGGCAAGCCCACGGTGCTCGCGCAGGATCGCCAGTTCTTCCGACTGAACGACCGCGACTTCGAGGAACCGCCGCAGGTCCTGACGCGGATCCCCCTGCCGAAGTCCGGGAGCGTTCGCAACCCGCGGTTCCGCCGGGACGTGGCGGCCAGGCTCGTGGCGCTCGACGTGAAGGCGGGAGGGGGGCGGCGGCGGGGGCGGACCGATCCCAAGGTCGAGCGCGAATCCGCCCGTCTCCAGGAGCTCGCCGCGGCACATCCATGCCGTCAGTGCCCGGAGCGAGCGAAGCACGAACGGTGGGCGATGCGTGCGAGCGAGCTCCAGCGACGGCTCGGCGGCGTGGAGCGACGGATCCGGGTCCGCACCGAGACCCTCGCCAGACAGTTCGATCGGGTCCTCTCGGTGCTCGGGGCGCTGGGCTACGTGGACGCATGGACGCTCACGACGAAGGGTCGGACGCTGACCCGCATCTACGGCGAGGGGGACCTGCTGGTCGGGGAGGCCCTCGGATCCGGCCTCCTGGACGACCTCCGGCCCTCCGAAGTGGTGGCGCTCCTTTCGGCGGTGATCTACGAGGGGCGGGAACGGGTCCCACTCTCGGGGGAGATGCCTACGGCGGAGACCAAGGAGCGCTACGAGCGCCTCCAGCGACTGTGGAGGACGGTTCGCCGGACCGAGGACGAGCACCAGGTGCAGCTTTGCCGCGAGCTCGAAGCGGGTTTCGCGACGCCGATCTACCACTGGGCTGAAGGGGACGCGCTGGACGACATCCTCGCCGAGACCGAGATGGCGCCCGGGGACTTCATCCGGAACTGCAAGCAGCTCGTGGATCTGTTGCGGCAGATCGAGGAGGTCGCGGGGCCCGAGGCGGCCGCGCAGGTCCGCGCGGGACGCGGAGCGATCCTGCGCGGTGTCGTCGCCTACACTGGGGTCTAGCTACGATGCCGAGCATGGCCAGCCCGATCGGCACCATCGCGGTGATCGCCGACCCACGGGCGGGGGTCCTGGACCAGCTTCCGGTGCTCGAGCGCGCGCTCGACG
>JBKKAE010000313.1:0-4031 GCA_046714835.1 Actinomycetota bacterium
CGCGGCGGCGGACCCCGCCCAGCCCTACGGCGCCTCGCTCCCCTGGCCGGCGAGCGAGGGACGGCCAGCGCGCCAGGCCGGTGCGTACGTCGTGCTCGCGGACGGCGCGCCGGCCGCGTACCTGGAGCGCGGCGCCCGGACCCTCCTGACGTTCGGGGCGGATCCCGACGCCTGGGTGGACGCGCTCGCGTCGCTCGTCAAGGACGGACGCTTGAAGCGGATCCAGCTCGGCCGGATCGACGGTCAGGACGCCTCCGGGCACCCCGCAGCGCCCGATCTCCGCGAGGCGGGGTTCGCCGACGGATACCGCGGGCTCACGCTCCGCGGATGATGTCGCCCCGCGATCGCGATCGCTTCTCGGCGCGCGGCAACCGGTGGGCGGTCGCCACTCCCCACCCGGCCGCCTCGGAGGCGGCGGCGGCCGCCTTCACGAGCGGTGGCAACGCCGTGGACGCGGCCCTGCACGCCGCGGTGATGCTCGCGGTCGTCTACCCGCACATGTGCGGCGTGGGGGGGGCCCTCTTCGCCCTCGTGCAGAATCCCGACGGCAAGCTCGTGGCGATCGACTCGTCCGGCCGGGCGCCGGCCGGCGCGGATCCCGCGGGGCTCCGCGCCGCCCACGGCACCACGATGCCCGACACCGGCCCGGACACGATCACGGTTCCCGGCGCCATCGGCGGATGGGACGCCGTGCACCATCAGGGGGCGGTCCTGCCGTGGCGGGGAGCGTTCGGAGCCGCGATCGAGGCCGCGGAGGGCTTCCCCGTCTCCCGGGACCTGGCATGGAGCATCACGCGGCGAGCCGTCGAGCTCCGCTCGGATCCGGGCTTCGCGGACGTCTTCTTCGCAGACGGGATCCCCTCGGAAGGCGATCGGCTCGCCCAGCCGAGCCTGGCGAGGACCCTCCGGACCCTGGGCGAGGAAGGTCTCGGCGCCTTCTACGCCGGCGACATCGGTGAGCGCTTCGTCCGGGGGCTGCGCGCGCTGGGCGCCCCGATCTCGACCGATGACCTCGCGCGACACACCCCGGCCCTCCTCCCGCCGCTCAGGGGGCGCTACCGAGGTCTCGACGTCTCGGTCACGCCGCCCGGCTCCCAGGGGTTCGTGCTGCTCGAGGCGCTCGCCGCGGTCGAGCGTCTCGAGATCGTCCCCGACCCGATCGGCCCGGACGCCGCGACGCTCGCCCGCATCCTGACGGCCGCGTCCGCCGATCGCGATCGTCACCTCGCCGACCCCGAGGCGATGACGATCCACGTCTCGGCGCTCCTTGACGACGGGCACATCGCCGCGCTGTGCGACATCGTCCGAGGCGGTCTCGATGGGCTCGACGGGCATGCCCCGACGGTCGCCCGGGCGCCGCGTGCCACCGGCCGGCCGCAGGTCGACGGCGACACCGTCGCACTCGTCGCTGCCGATGCCGACGGCTGGGGGGTCGCCCTGATCCAGAGTCTGTACAGCGGCTTCGGAGCCGGCATCCTCGAGCCAGCCACCGGGATCGTCCCCCACGACCGAGGCGGATGCTTCACGCTCGAGCCCGGCCACCCCAACGAGCTCGCGCCGGGCAAGAAGCCGGCGCACACGCTGATGCCGGTCGCCGTTCATCGAAACGGCGACCTCGTCGCGCTCACCGGCACCCGGGGTGGTCATGGCCAGCCCCAGATCGACCTGATGACCTTGATCCGGGCGTTCGACCTCGGCCTCGATCCGTTCGAGGCCGTCGCCGGCCCCCGATGGCTCGTCGGTGGCATGGAGCCGCTCATCGCCGAGCCATGGATCGAGGCCGAGGCATCCGTGCCCGCAGAGGTCCGCGACTCGTTCGAGCGGGACGGCTTCCGGGTGCAGACCGTCGGCCCCGTGGACCGATCCCTCGGGCACGCCCACCTGCTCCGCCTCGACGACGGGGTGCTTGTCGCCGGCAGCGACCCCCGCGCGGACGGTGGCGCCGTCGCCTCGTGAGGAGCGGCCCGGCATCGGGTCACGGCCATCCGTCGGATTGGCATCCGCCGGGCCATCTCGCAGACTGACCCCGATGGCGCCGCGATTGCTACCCGCCGGAGGACTCCGCCGTGTCCTCGACGTGCTCGGGGACGGCCATACGATCGTCTGGGAGGCGGGGACGGAGCCGGGGCAGTTCACCTCCGTCTCGAACGCCGTCGCGGACCTGCTCGGCTACACGCCCCGCGAGTGGATCGAGGATCCGGGTTCCTGGCTCGAGCGCGTGCACCCGGACGACCGGGACCGAGTCGTCGATGCATGGACCAAGGCGGCCGAGGGCGAGCGGCTCGACGTCGAGTATCGCTTCGCGACGAAGGACGGCCGTGAGTCGAGGCTCTGGCACGTGGGCCAGCTCGCGCCCGCGACCGTTCGTCCGAAGACGAGGCTGCGCGGCCTGATCGTCGACGTCACGGAGCGACGACGGATCGAGCTCGAGCAGGTCGAGGCCATGCGAGACGTGAGTGAGGGACGGACCCGTCAGGCCGCCTCGCGGTGGGTGGAAGCGGAAGAGCGATTCCGCGCGCTCGAGGAACAGGTGCCGGCGATCACCTACCTCGACGCGATCGACGGTCCTCAGAAGACGCTCGCGATCAGCGAACAGACCTCGACGATCCTCGGCTACGCGCCCGAGGACTGGTACGCCGACCCCGAGCTCTGGAACAAGCTCGTCCATCCCGACGACAAGGACCGTCTCGACGCGGCCAAGCGATCCGGTGGCTTGGCAGGCGGGATCGAGTACCGCGTCATCACCAAGGACGGACGCACCGTCTGGCTCCACGATCGCTCCCGGCTCATCACCGACGGCGAGGGGGTCCCGCGGTACTGGCTCGGCGTGCTGGTGGACGTGACCGACCGCCGCCGCGTGCACGAGCTCCGACACGAGCTCGCCAGCGAGCGCGCGCAGAACCTCCGCCTGTCCGCGACCGACGAGGCGAAGTCGCTCGCGATCCAGGCCGTCTCCCACGACATCCGGACGCCCCTCGCGGCGATCTTGGGCCTCGCGGCGACGCTCGAGCACAGAGCCGACGAGATGACTCCGGAAGACGTTCGCGACCTGTCATCCCGGATCGTGCACAACTCGCGACGCCTCGACCGGATCGTGACCGACCTGCTGGATCTCGACCGGCTCCAGCGGAAGGGGTTCGCGGCGCGCCTGCGGCCCGTCGACCTGGGCTCGCTGATCCGTCAGCTCGTGACCAGGACCGACGCCGTCACCGAACGCCGGCTCCAGCTCGACACCGGACCGGTGCACGTCGAGGCCGATCCGACGATGGTGGAGAGGATCGTCGAGAACCTCCTCGCAAACGCGGTCAAGCACACCCCCGGCGACTCGCGGATCTGGGTACGCGTCGAGCGCACCGACGAGGGCGCGCTGATCGCCGTCGAGGACGATGGTCCCGGGATCGCGGCCGCTGATCGGGAGCGGATCTTCGAGCCGTTCGTGCAGGGCAGCAGCGCCGGGCCAGGCGGTGCCGGCGTGGGTCTCGCGCTGGTCGTCAAGTTCGCGGAGCTCCACGACGGCCGGGCGTGGGTCCAGGAGCGGGCGGGCGGCGGCTCCTCTTTCCGTGTCCTCTTGTCCTTCGAGCCCGAGGAACGCGTTCTCGTCCTTCCCGAGGACACGCAGGACGAGGATCCTGAGGACGAGAACCCTGAGGGGCAGGACCCTCAGGAAACGGACACGGACTCCTCCCCCGAGGACAACCAGGCGTAGGCCTCCTCCTCCTGCGCGAAGTGCAGGCGGAGGATCGCGTGGAGCCCATAGAGCACACGACGCAGGTCCACGAGATCGTCGGGTGTGGGCCCGTCCTCGGGGAGGTCCTCGAGGAGCTGTCGGAACACCCGTGCGAGGTGGGAGATCTCGATGTGGGCCCGCTGCATCGAGCTCATCGGATCCTCGCCGCCCAACAGGCGAGCGACGACCGGGTACACGGCGGCTTCCTCCTCTTCCTCGTGCTGCGGCAGGCGCTCGACCACGAAGTGCCGGGCCGCCTCGAGCTCCCGGCGGACCACGTCCGGCGGGAGCAGCCCGCGGCGGT
>JBKKAE010000314.1:0-5757 GCA_046714835.1 Actinomycetota bacterium
GTGGGGGCGGGCCGGGGCCGCGCCGGGCCCCCCCCCTCTCGCTACCCGGATCGGTGAGCCGAGCACCTCAGCCCTCAGCTGAGCGCTCCGCAGAACGACTGCGTCCGACCACGCACGCCGACGACGAGGCCCTGCTCATCGAATGTGATGTGCCCCCAGGCGTTGATCACGTCGCCCTCGACCGTGAAGAGGAACGCCCACGGGCCCGTCCCTCGGACAACGACCCCGTCGGCGTCGAGGAACGCCGGTCCGGGGATCACTTGCCGGACCGTGACACCCGACTCGACGTTCGTGACCCACGCCACGAGCGGGCCCGTCACGCGGCCTCGAACGACGTCCCCCTGTCGATCGACGAAGAAGGTGATGTTCAGGCGCTGGCGCACGTGTACGGTCACGTCGAAGTCGCAGACGCCTTCGATGAGGAGATCGAACTCCTCCGCTCCTGGTCTGATGTGTATCGGCGGTGCCGCACCTGCTGAGCCGGGCGTCAGCAGGAGCACCATCGTGGCCGCACACACTAGCGCGGCGGCGGTTCGACGCATCGCGTCCCCCTTCCGGGTCGCCTTCCTGACGGGCGGACGCTACGCCTCGTTGCTCCGCGGTGCAACTCGGGCGGTGGATTGAACGCGCTGTCCGGATCCGGCGCCGCCTCAGGCCGTCAGTTCCTGGCAGAACGTGCCGAACGCGTCGATGTAGCGCTGGACGTCGTCCTCGGTGTGCTGCACCGAGACCGTCCACTGCTCCTCGTCGCCCGGGGTCATGAAGATGCCGCGGTTCACCATCCACGGGTAGGACGCCCAATAGAGCTCCGTGTGCGTCTCGAGGAAGTCGGAGTAGTTTGTGAGCTTGTTGGCGCGGTAGGACACGCAGCCCTTCGCCCCGAGGTCGACCGTGTGCGCCGGCACCTCGGAGTCGGCGATCGCGCGGTCGCACCCCTCGGCCAGCATCGAACCGAGCTTCCCGAGGTGGTCGTACGCGTCCCGGGTCAGAACCTGCGTGAGGGCGGTGAGCCCGGCGGCGGATGAGAGCGGGTTCCCGTTGAACGTCCCCTGCTGAGCGGCGCCCTTGGAGACCCATTCCATGATCCGCGCCTCACCGCCGAACGCACCGATCGTGGAGCCCCCACCGATCGCCTTGGCGAACGCGGACAGGTGCGGCTTCACGCCGTAGCGTTCCAAGGTCCCTCCGTAGGCGATCGTGCCGCCGCACTTCACCTCGTCGTAGATCAGGATCACCCCGTGCTTGTCGCACACGTCGCGCAGTGCCTGCAGGTAGCCGGGCTGCGGCTCGATGATGCCGACGTTCATCATCACGGGTTCGAGGATCACGGCCGCGACCTCGCCCTCGTTGTCCGCGAGCGCCTGCTCGACGGCGTCGGCGTCGTTGAAGGGGACGACGATCGTCGTGTCCCACAGCGCCTTCGGGATGCCCTTCGACGTGGGCTGCGTGGTGTACCACGCCTTCCCCTCGTGTTCGACGTCATGTCGGAGGCCGAGCACATCGGCCTCGGGGACCACAGAGAACAGCAACGAGTCGTGGTGGCCGTGATAGGACCCCTCCATCTTCACGACCTTGTCCCGGCCGGTGGCGGCGCGCGCCACGCGGAGGGCATCCATCGTGGCCTCGGTCCCGGAGTTGACGATCCGGACCTGCTCGAGCTCGAAGCGTTCGCATATCGCCTCCGCGAGCGCAACGGTCGTCGGCGTCGTGACGGCGAAGTGGATCGCCTCCCTGGCGGCCTTCTCCAGGGCCTCGACGATCTTCGGATGAGCGTGCCCGACGATGTTCACCCCGAAGCCGCCGTGGAAGTCCTTGTACTCGGTGCCGTCCACGTCCCACACGCTCGACCCTCGGCCCTTCTCGAGGTAGACGGGGTATGGGTCGCCGACCTGGAAGTTGGAGGAAACCCCGCTGGGGAGTGTCTTGAGGGCTCGTTCGTAGAGCGCCTTCGACGCCGTCGTTCTCGTCAGTAGATCGGCGCTTTCGCGTCCGGCGATCTCCGCTGCGCGTGCTTTGAGCCGATCGAGATCCAAATCTCCACCTCCTGAGGGTCAGAGAAATCTACCGGGGGACCGAGC
This sequence comes from Actinomycetota bacterium, assembly GCA_046714835.1. Taxonomy (GTDB): domain Bacteria; phylum Actinomycetota; class UBA4738; order UBA4738; family HRBIN12; genus JAJNBA01. The sequence continues at coordinate 2,079 of JBKKAE010000314.1, forward strand.
CCCTCACAACACGGGGTTTGCGCTGCGTTGCCGCCGTTCAGCGATAGTTCGTGAACTGCAGTGCCAGCCCGAAGTCCTCCTCCTTGACCGCGCGGATCGCGGATTGAAGGTCGTCCTTCGACTTCGCGGAGACGCGCAGCTGGGAGCCCTGGATCTGGGTCTGGGCCTTGGGAACGGAGCTTCGAACGAACTTGGAGATCTGCTTCGCCTTCTCGTCGGGGATCCCCTGGATCACGTCGACGGACTGGCGGACCGTCCCCTTCGCAGCCTGCTGGACCTCACCGGGCTTGAGGGACTTCAGTGGGACCTGACGCTTGACCGCCTTCTCCTGGAGCACCTGCCAGGCCGCCTTGAGGCGATCCTCGGTGCCGGCGGCCATCTCGATCTTGTCGGCCTCCAGTGCGACCGATGTGCCGGTGCCCTTGAAGTCGAAGCGCTGAGAGATCTCGCGGGCCGCCTGGTCGACGGCGTTCCGGATCTCCTGCATGTCCACCTCGGACACGATGTCGAACGAGAACTGATCTTTCGCCATGAGCCAATCCTAGAAGGACGCGGCGCCGGGCGTCCCGAGGGTCTTGCCCGTGGGGACCATCCGGCGCAGACTCCCGCCCATGTCTCGGAAGCGGGGTCAGCAGAGCGTCCTCGTCACGGTGCTGTTCACGGACATCGTGGGCTCCACGGAGATCGGTGCTCAGCTCGGCGACCGGAAGTGGCGCGACCTCGTCCGCCGGCACCACGAGGTCGTCCGCCGGGAGCTGAAGCGCTTCCGTGGACGCGAGCTCGACACGGCCGGCGACGGCTTCTTCGCACGATTCGACCGACCCGCGGATGCGATCCGCTGCGCGTGCGCGATCTCCGACGACGTCCGCGAGCTGGGGATCGAGATCCGAGCCGGCCTCCACCTCGGGGAGGCGGAGATTTTGGAGCGCAAGGTCGGCGGGATCGCGGTCAACGTCGGCGCCCGCGTGATGGGCGTCGCGAAGGGAGGCGAGGTGCTCGTCTCCTCGACCCTTCGCGACGCCGTGGCCGGCTCAGGCTTCGCCTTCGCCGACCACGGCACCCACGGCTTGAAGGGGATCGAGGGTGAGTGGCGTCTCTACGAGGTGACGATGGTGGAAGGCGAACGCCGTTCGCTGCCGCTCAGCGCCGAGGAGGCGCGCACCCGCCGGGAGTTCGGGGAGGCCGTGCCGGTCCGCCGCACCCGCGATCGGATCCTCGCGGTCGCGGCCGGTGCACTCGTCGTGGGGCTGATCGCCGCGGGCATCCTGACGAACGCGCTGAGCGGAGAGGAGCCGGACGCGGGCGAGCAGGGGCTCACGGACACGGAGCGCGCGCTCGTGGCCGTCGTGCCCGAGAGCCTTCGAAGCAGGTGCGAGCGTGCTGAGACGTCGCTCCTGGACGCGAGGGCGTCGGTCACGTGCGCCCGCGACCCCTACGTCGTTTCGTACAGCCGATTCGAGACCGCGGAGCAGATGCAGGAGCGTTTCGATGCCTTCGCTGCCGCGGTCGCCACGCCGGGCGGCGACTGCGCGGTCGACCCCGCAGCGCTCCACGAGTACCGCGTGAACGGCATCACCCGGGGCGATGTCGCATGCCATGTTGAGGACCGGCGATCCGGGCTCACCACCGCCACGTCCGTGATCGTCTGGACGGACGAGGAGCTGCAGGTCCTCGCCCGTGCCGTCAGGGGTGACGCAGCGGATCTCACGCTCTACGAGTGGTGGAGGACACAGGCAGGCCCGTCGACCAGCTCCGCCTTGCCCGAGAAGGACGGTAAAGCGGAGCTGCTCACCGGCATCTTCGAGATGGAGATCACCGCGGCCGAATCGGGCACCGACCTCGGTATGGCCGACCCGAGCTGGGTCCGAACGTGGACGATGAAACTCTCGCTCGAAGATGGGTTCGTTGGGATGCCGACGTACTTCGAAGATGGAGGGATCCTCCTCTTCGGGAAACCGAGGACGGCGATCTTCTACAGGGAGGGAGGGCTCCAGGGGTTCGGAGCGCGCTGCCCGAGTTACCAGTCTGTCCGGTGGACCGAGCGGGGCGACCAGGTCGTCTTCTCCCACCCCGAAGGGCACTGCCGCGAGTGGAACCTGGATGCCGTGACGTTCAAGCCCTGGACGCGCATCGCCTAGAACGACGCCGCACCTTGCTATCCTCAGCAGCGTTCCCGGGAGGATGCCCGAGTGGCCAAAGGGAGCGGCCTGTAAAGTCGCCGGCGAAGCCTACGGAGGTTCGAATCCTCCTCCTCCCACTCCCCAACCAACAGACCGACCGACCACCGACCGACCGACCGAATTCCCTCACTCACCATGAGGCCGTCTGACGACGGCGGATGCGAAAGTCGAGATCTCGGTCGCGTTGACCCACATCCCCGTCACCCACGGGCGCCGCCACAAGGCACAGTCGCCGTATGAGATCGGCACGACGGCGGCTTGTTCTCCGATCCACTTCCGTTCGAATGCCCGGTACGTCCGGAGGCGCTCGTCCTCGTCGCGGAGCGACGCCGCTCGGGCCAGCAACTCCTCGAGCTCTTTGTCGCGGTAGAAATCGTCCGAGAAGAACAGTTCGAGGAAGCCGCGGGCCGTATCGGGGTACTCCTCTCCCCACGACCAGATGTAGGCGTGGGCCTGGTCTCTGATCGCCGCCTCCAGATCGGGGTCGGAGGTGGCAGAGACGAGTCGAACTCTAACGCCGATCCTCTCCAGCTGGACGGCGACGTCGGCCGCCGCGTCCTCCCACAGGTCGAGACACGCCAGCACGATCTCGCCCAGGCCATGTCCATCGGGGTGGCCCGCTTCGCTCAGGAGGGCGCGGGCGCGATCTGGGTCGTATGCCGGAGTGACGCGATAGGAGTGACCCGGGGTCGTGGGCGGAACCACTCCGCCGGTGGTCGCCACGGTTCCTCCCAGCAGGTTCGCCGGCCCGCGTCGATCGATCGCGTGTGCGAGGGCACGGCGGATACGTGCGTCGTCGAGCGGCGCGCGCCTTGCCATGAAGCCGAGGAACCAGGTGAACTGCCCGGGCGAGCGCTGGATGACGGTCTCGTCGTCAGCGACGACGCGGAAAGTGAGCGCCCCGTGGAGGACGTCGTACGCGCCGCGCCGCCACCGGTCGGCGGCGACCACCGCGGAGGCTTCGAGCTCGAGCCTCACCTCGCCGACGTTCCCGCGAGCCCCATACCAGCTCGGGGATGCTGCGAGCGCGACGCTGTCCTCGTCGCGGTCCGTGAGCACGAACGGCCCGCTCCCGACGAGCGGGACCGAACGGTGCCAGTCCCGTCCGTCCCCCTCGTAGGCGTGCCTCGGCCAGGCGAACAGCGGCGGCTGCGCCAGGAGGTACAGGAAGTCGTTCCGTGGGTCGCGCAGCTGGATCTCGAGCGTGCGTTCGTCGATAGCGTTCGCCTCCACGCCATCCAGCCAGGAGGCGGCGACCACGTCATCCTCGACCATCCGGGCGAAAGTGAACGCGAAATCGTCCGCCGTGAGCGGCGCGCCGTCGCTCCACGCGGCGTCGCGGCGAAGAGTGAACCGATACGAACCTCCGTCATCCGTGACGGTGAACCCTTCGGCCAGATCGGGCTCGAGGTCGTGGTCGCGCCCGATCGCGAGGAGACCGCGGAAGAGATTGCGCGTTACCTGGAAGGCGGGATCGCTCAAGCTGAGACCCGGTGCTA
>JBKKAE010000315.1:0-5089 GCA_046714835.1 Actinomycetota bacterium
ACGAGATCGCGAACCCGAGGCCCATCCTGCAAGGGGAGACCTACGACGGAACGGTCGTGAAGACGACCACGTTCGGTGCGTTCGTGAACCTCGTGCCGGGCCGGGACGGTCTCGTGCACATCTCGAAGCTGGGGAAGGGCAAGAGACTCAACTCCGTGGAGGAGGCCGTGAGGGAAGGCGACAAGCTCACGGTGGTGGTCGAGGACGTCGACGCCCAGGGCAAGATCAGCCTGAAGCCGGTCGGTCCCGAGTGGGAGGTTCCCGAGGGCGAGCGGTCCTCCGGCGGTGAGGGTCGCGGACCGCGCGAGCCCCGCGAGCCGCGTGAGAACCGCGAGTCGCGTGAGACCCGCGAACCGAGGAACGGGGCCGATGGGGGGCCGCGACGACACGGCCGACGGTTCCGCGACGCCGACAAGGGGTCGTCCTAGCGAGCCGACCTCCGGAGGCGGATCAGTGGGGATCGAGCGAACCGAGTTCTCCTCGGGCTTGCGGGTGGTCACGGAGCGGATGCCTGGCGTCCGCTCCGTGTCGCTCGGCTTCTGGGTGCTCGCCGGATCCCGCGACGAGCCGCCGGCCATAAGCGGCTCGAGCCACTTCCTCGAGCACCTCCTCTTCAAGGGAACGAAGAAGAGGACGGCCCGCGCGATCGCGGAGAACTTCGACGCGGTCGGCGGGGACGTGAACGCCTTCACGTCCAAGGAGTACACGTGCTACTACGCGCGGGTCCTCGACCGAGACATCGAGCTCGCAGTGGACCACCTCGCCGACATGTTCCAGCACTCGGTGCTGCGATCGGCGGACCTGGACGCCGAACGGCAGGTGATCCTCGAGGAGATCAACATGCACCAGGACTCGCCGGAGGAGGTCGTGCACGATCTCTTCACCGAAGCGCTCTGGCCGAACCACCCGCTGGGCCGACCCGTCCTGGGGACCGCCGAGACGATCCGCGCGGCGACGCGGGACAAGGTCCACCGGTTCTACCGGCGCCACTACGTGCCGGGCCGGCTCGTGGTGGCGGCCGCGGGCAACCTGCGGCACGAGGACCTGCTCGACTTGCTGCGAAGCCGTATGGACACCGGCCGCATCGTCGGCACCGGCGACCCGCAGGGGTGGAACCTCCGTGCGAGCCAGACCACTCCCGAATCGTCCGCCAAGCCGCTGGTGAAGCGGCGGAAGACCGAGCAGGCGCACATCTGTCTCGGCACGAACGGCCTGCCGCGCAGCGACCCCGACCGATTCGCCTTCCTCATCGTGAACGGCGCGCTCGGCACCGGGATGTCCTCGCGTCTGTTCCAGGAGATCCGGGAGAAGCGCGGGCTCGTGTACTCGGTGTACAGCTACCACTCGCAGTACACGGAGGCGGGCCTCTTCTCCTGCTACGCGGGCACGACACCCGCTCGCGCGCGAGAGGTCATCGGGTTGCTCCGGCGCGAGCTCGAGGATGTCGCGGGCGGTGGCCTCATGGCCGAGGAGTTCGAGCGAGCGAAGGGCCATGTGAAGGGCTCGATGGTGCTCTCGCTCGAGGACCCCGGGAGTCGCATGTCGAGGATCGGGAAATCGGAGATCGGGCACGGCGAGATCCTCACGGTGAGCCAGGCGCTCAAGCGTGTGGAGGACGTCACCCTGAGTGACGCGCAGCGAGTGGCCAAGCGGGTACTGTCGCAGCCGATGACGCTCACGGTCCTGGGACCGTTCGCGAAGCCCGATCTTGCCGACGTGATGACGTGATCTGCGTCGGCGTGATCGGCGCCACCGGGCGTGTCGGCGCCGAGGTGTGTCGCGCGGTGCACGCCGACGAAGACATGGAGCTCGTCGCGGGGATCTCCCGCTCGAAGGCGGGCGAAAAGGCGTCCGAGGCGCTCGGCCTGCAGGGCTCGGACCTCGTCCTGGCCGAGAACCTCGACTCGTTCCTCGAAGCGGGTGTCGATGTCGCCGTCGACTTCACGAGCGCCGGATTCGCTCCGGAGCATATCGAGTGGGCGATCGAGCACGGCGTGCACGTCGTCGTCGGCACCACCGGGTTCGAGCTCGACGACGCCTGGCGAGAGGCGCCGGTCGGCGTCTTCGTCGCCCCGAACTTCGCGATCGGCGCGGCCCTGATGCAGCGGTTCGCCGCCGAGGCGGCGCGCTACTTACCGGCGGTGGAGATCGTTGAGCTGCATCATGACGGGAAAGCCGATGCGCCGTCGGGGACGGCGGCCGCGACGGCCGACGCCGCCGCCGCCGCCCGCCCCGACGCGTGGACGGGACCGTCCTCCGAGTCCGTCCCCGGGGTCCGCGGCGGCGAACGGGCCGGCATCCGGATCCATTCGATCCGGCTCCCGGGCCTCGTGGCGCACCAGGAGGTCATCTTCGGCGGCCAGGGGCAGACGCTCACGATCCGCCACGACTCCACGGATCGCACGTCGTTCGTGCCGGGAGTGCTGATGGCGATCCGGTGGGTGCCTTCGCATCCCGGCCTGACGGTCGGCCTGGACGCGATCCTGGACGACTGAGGTCTGATCGGGGCATCCACTCGACCCACTAGGCTCCCTCGTCATGGACATCGAGGTCCGCACCATCACCGAGGACGAACGGGTGGATTGGATCCGGGCGACCGATACGGCGTTCAGCTCGACCGCCAAGGAAGACGAGATCGAGGCCTGGCTCCCGGTCGTCGAGACCGATCGCTCGTTCGCGGCCGTCGACGGCGGCCGGATCGTGGGGACGTCCGCCGTGATCACGTTCCGGATGATGGTCCCGGGTGGAGCGAGGGTCCCCACGGCGGGCGTCACCATGGTGGGCGTGCATCCGACGCACCGACGTCGCGGGATCAACACCAAGATGATGACCGCCATCATCGACCAGGCCGCGGACCGCGGGGAGCCGCTCGCGGCGCTCTTCGCATCCGAGGGAGCCATCTACGGACGCTTCGGCTACGGGCTCGCCGGCCTCCTGGGGGAGTTCCAGGCGGAATCCGCTCGCATGGCGTTCGTCCGCGGGTACGAGCCCGGTGGACGCATCGTGCTCCTCCCCAAGGACGAAGCGATCCCGATGATCGATCGTATCTACGAGGCGTCGATGCGCCCCGGCGGTGTCGAGAGGAGCATCGCTCTGCGGGATCAGAACTTCGCGACCTTGGGCGAGGAAAAGGATCGATCGTGGATGTACGCGGTGCACTTCGATGACGCCGATGAGGCCGACGCCTATGCCGTCTACTGGGTGAAGCACGAATGGCCACGGTCGGTTCCCTCCGGGACGATCAACGTCAAGGAGTGCGTCGCCTCCACGCCTTCCGGGTACGCGGACATCTGGCGGTTCCTGTTCGACATCGATCTCGTGTCCACCGTGGAGGCCTGGAACCGTCCCGCTGATGACCCGCTCCTCCACCTCGTTCGCGAGCCGAGGAGACTGCGTTTCAGCGTGATGGACGGTCTGTGGCTGCGGGTGGTGAACGTGGCCGCCGCGCTCGAAGCTCGCCGCTACTCGGCTGAGGGCCGCGTGGTCTTCGGCGTCACCGATCCTCTCCGGTCGGACACCTCCGGCACCTACGAGCTGGTCTCTGAGGGAGGGGTGGGTCGGTGTTCCCAGACCGATGAACCCGTGGACCTCGCGGGCACGATCAACGTCCTCGGAGCGACGTACCTCGGCGGCTCGAGCTTCCGCCAGCTCGCGTGGGCCGGGCAGGTCGACGAGCACAGCGCCGGAGCCCTCGACCGCGCCGACGCGATGTTCGCCTCCACGCCGGCGCCGTGGTGCGTCGTCGACTTCTGACCCTCATCCGACCTCCCCCGTCCTGCCGGGGCAACGGACCATTCGCCCCTTGCGCCGGCGCGCAACCGCGGGGTAGGGTCCGGGGCTCGGCGAGATGGAGGATGGGAATGTCTGGACGGGCGAAGCCCCGCCGTTCTTGGAGGCAGCTGCTCCTGGTGGGCATCGGACTCATGCTCGTTTCCGGGGTGATGGGCGCCGGCCCGGCCGCCGCCCACAACTCCACCAGGAACGACGGCAACGACTCACCGGGCAAGCTCGATCTCCGGTCGGTGTCGGTGAGTCACACATCGTCGGCCGTGGTGCACAAGGTCAAGACTTACGACGCGTGGACCCCGAGGAGTCTCGGGAACGACTCGTTCTTCATCATCCAGATCGACAAGAACAACACAGTCGAGGGCGACTACGAGAGGTGCGCGTTCATCTTCTACACCAACCGGCTCCGGGGGTCGCTCACCAACTGCGGCTCGCAGTTCATCCAGTACCTGCCCGTGGCGAAGGTGTCGGGCACCGTCGCGAAGATCACGATCCCGAAGAGCCAGACCGGCAACGTCTACTGGTGGGCGGTCGCGAGCCGCTGGGACGGACCGGCGCCGTGCCGCCAAGGGTGCGTCGATTTCACGCCCAACGCCTTCCCCGACATGCTCCACGACATGATCCTCCCGGTCGTGACCTTGACCCCCACGCCGCTGCGCGTCTGGGAGAGCTCGACGACCCCTCAGTTCAATTTCCCGTTCTCCGTCTCCGACGCGCACGCCGGGATCCAGTCTTGGGTCGTCCAGCGCCGCGAGGTCGGGTCCGCGTCATGGACGTTCGTCAGCCAAGGGTCCCGCGGAGGTTCGAAGAACCCCGAGGTCACCGGCGTCGAGGGCACGCGATTCGACTACCGGGTGGTCGCCGTCGACAAACAGGGCAACCAGAGGATCAGGTTCCGACGGGTGTATATCCCCACCGACGACGACGCCCCGAACGTCGCCGCCGGCTTCTCGGTCCCGCCCACGACGGCGACGGATGCCACCGCGTTCGGCGGTACGTACTCGGATATGTCGTCCGGGACATTCACCTACACCTGGACCCCCGGGGCCGACTGCCTCTTCGAGCTCATCGGACCCGGCTCGGGGACCTGGGACGTCACGGTGACGCCGGCGGGTGGATCGCCCACGAACATCACCGACGTGGACTTCCCGGATCAGCCTCGACAATCCCTCTACTCGGACGCGACCTGCGCGACGAGCTACTTGGTCACCTGGAACGCGGGCACCTTCGGCCTCGACGCGGTGCTGGGCTGACGGCCTAGCGACTCGCGGGTTCGTGCCCCCCCCCCCCCCGGCCGGGGGGG
>JBKKAE010000316.1:0-3960 GCA_046714835.1 Actinomycetota bacterium
TGTCGTCGAGCATCCGGAGCCGTTGCGCTGCTTCTCGTTCGCGCTTGAAGGCATCGGAGTACTTCCGCTCGCTCGCCCGCAGCGCTCGTTCGGCCCGCTTCCGTTCGGTGATGTCGACCATCAGGCCCCGAAGGATCGTGGCTCCGCCGCCTCGGCCACGGATCACATGGATCAGGTCGCGGATCCAGCGGGGTGACCCGTCTTCGCTGGGGACCCGGTACTCGAGGGCCTCGCCCACGCCGGTGTCGATCGCCCGCTGCAGTCCCTCCATCGCTTCCTCGCGGTCCCGTTCGTCGACGTGGGAACCCCACGCCCGACCTTCGTTGGGCCATGATTCGATGTCGCCGCCGAGCAGGTCATCGGTCGCGCCGGCGACGAACGTGAACACTACCCCGGGAAGCGATGCCTCCCAGAACGCGGCGTCAAGGCCGGCGACCAACTCATGGAACCGTTCGAGCTCGGACATGCGCCTGGCATTGCCCAACGCGAGCGAGGTGAGGTCGGCGACTCCACGGATCAGCCGAAGCTCGCGATCGGCGAAGTTCCCGTCGCCTTCCCGTCCGATGACCGCGATCGTTCCCGCGCCGTCGGGTTCCCACGTCACCGGTGTGAGGAGCACCTCGCGTGGCTCTTTGGACACGAGATAGTCCTGGTCCTTGCTCAGCGGCGAGTCCCGCGGGACGACCAACGGGTCGTCGTTCTCGAACACGATGGACGCCACGACCGACTCGGGGACGTCCCCGATCTCTTGCCACGGCCGGATGGTGTCCGGTTCGACCGTGAGGAGTCGCGCGAGCCGGAAGTTCCCGGTGTGCTCATCGCGGACGTGGAACACGACCGCCGCGGCATCGATCAGCGACGACACGGTCTCGATCGCTCCCTGCAGGATGTCGCCCACCGACCGAAGCTGGGTGAGTCGCTTCGAGAGTCCGAGGAGCGCCGAGGACGTTTCCGCGGCTTCACGCTGGGCCTGCAGCAGCCTGGCATTCGAGATCGCGGTGGCGGCGTGCGATGCCAGCACCTCGAGGAGCCGTCGATCCTCTTCGTCGAACGCGCCGTAGCCGAGGCTCGACAAGACGATGACGCCCTGGACCGCATCGCCGACGGTCATCGGAACGGCCAGCATCGATTCCAAGATGTCTTCGGTGTCGGCGATCTGGACGGCGAACGGGACGAGCCTCGCATCCGGGGTGAGGACGGAGGTCCGATGCTCCGCCACCCAGCCGGTGATGCCTTCACCGACATGGGTGATGAGCTCTTCCAACGTCTCGTGCTCGTACTCGTAGAAGATCTCGCCGCGGAACGCGACGGGCAGCAGGGTGGAGCCGTCGTCCTGCATCACGTAGACGCGGCAGTTGTGGTAGTCGAGGATCGTGCGGAGCTCTTCGGTGATCGCTGCGCCGATCTCCGACACGTTATTCATGCCCGCCAGTGCGGCGGCCATGCTGTGCAACATGTTGAGCTGTGCGACGAAACGGAGATCAGCCGCAGGGGCGGCACGCTCTTCGACGTCTTCGCCTCTTGCCATGGGCCAAGGCCTTCCCGAACCTCCCCATCCTCCCATCACTTTAGGTGTCGGGAGAACGGAGGCAGTGCTTGAACGAGGCTTCACGGAAGCTACCCTCGCCGCATGGGAGAGAAACGACGCGCGATGCGTCCGCCCTCAGATCTCGATCACCGCTCGAGGGAGATCTTGGACTTCGAGCGGGAGGCCTGGAAACTCTCCGTCACGAAGGAGCGAGCGATCCGCGAGCGGTTCGGCTTCTCCCCGTCGCGCTACCACCAGGTCCTTCACAGGATCATCGATCGCCCGGATGCCCTCGTCTACGACCCCATGCTCGTTCGCCGGTTGCGGCGGGTGCGAGAGGTGAGGCGCCGCGCCCGAACGGCCTCGGGACTCGGCCTCCGCGTCTGACGGGGGAGAGCGGATCCGACGGTAGGATGGGCCCGTGAATCCGGGTGTCGCTCGCCTCGCCATCGTGATCGCCCTCGTGATCGGAGGTGTCGCCCTCCTGACCAACGGCTTCGCCGACGGCGAGAGCGCGGCCGCCCCCCCCGGAGTCTCGCCGTCACCGTCTCCTTCCGAGAGTCCCTCGCCATCGCCATCCCCGCAGCCGTCGCTCGTCCCGAACCAGGAGGGAGTGCTGGTGCAGGTGCTGAACGGGACGTCACTGGCCGGGTACGCGGGCGACTTCCAGATCCTGCTCGAGGAAGAGGGCTACCTGCGGGCCGGAGAGCCCGCCGACGCCCCGGACAAGCCGGTGCTCGATTCGATCGTCTATTTCCGCCGGGACGACCACAGGGCGCAGAACCGCGCGGACGCCCAGCTGCTCTCGGATACCTACCTCGGCGGCGTGCCGGTGAAGCCGATGCCGGCGAGCCTCGAAAGCGCTGTCGCGGAGTCGGCGGACGTGGTCGTGGTTCTCGGCGAGGATCAGGCCGGGGCGCCCTGACCGAGCGTCAACTTCGGCCGCTCGTCGGTACCAGCGACTCGACCAGCTCACACAGCTCGCTCGGCAGGAACGGCTTCGTGAGGAACCCTGAGGCACCCAGCCCGTGGGAGCGCTCCATGTCGGCACGCAGGGACTTCGCCGTGAGGACCAGAACCGGGATGTCCGAGGTCTGCTCGTCCCCTTTGAGGGTCTCGAGGACCTCGTAGCCGGACATCCCCGGCAGCATCAGGTCCAGCACGATCACGTCGGGGTGTCGCTCCCGGGCGAGCTCCAGGGCCACGTTACCGGTGGACGCCTCGAGCAGCTCGTGTCCGCGCTGTTGCAGGTTGAGCCTGCACAGGAGCAGGACGTCAGGCTCGTCGTCGACGACCAGCACCCGACTCATCCGTTCCTGTCCTCCTTCCGGGGTAGCCCGGTCAACCTACATCGAGTGAATCATCGGATCGCGATCATCTCCGGCTACATACCCGGAATGTGGGTGATCGGGGGCCCGGATGGCCGTTGACGGAGGTGGGCGCCCCTCCTACGCTCGGAGGCGAAAGGACGGCGCCATGCTGAAGGTCTCCCAGAAGCTCGAGTACGCCATGCGCGCCATGATCGAGTTGGCCGACGGCACGCACGCGGGCGTGCTGGTCCCCGCGAGGGAGATCGCCACACGCCAGCAGATCCCGGTCCGATTCCTGGAGCAGCAGCTCGGAGCGCTCTCGAAAGCCGGCTTGGTGGAGAGCTTCCGAGGCGGGGGTGGCGGATGCAGGCTCGCACGTCCGCCTGAGGAGATCACCGTGGCCGAGATCGCCGACGCGATCGAAGGCCAGATCTTCCCGATGTTCTGCTTGGAGCCCTCGGACCACACCTGTTTCCAGGACTCACGCTGTGGGCTGCAAGGGTTCTGGGCGGATGTCGCCAGGGCGGTCCAGGTCGTGTTCGCCGAGACGACGGTAGCGGACCTCTCGGCCCGCCACCGTCGGATGACGCCGGGGCGCGTGCTGGTCAGCCCCGAGCAGCTCCTGTCTCGCCCCTAGGAAGCCGCCACGTCTGCCTTGCCCAGGATCCGCATGACCTTGGTGCCGCAAACCGGGCATGTCCCCGATGCGGCGTTCCGCCCGTTCTTGAGCGTGACGACCGTCCCCTCGAACTGACGCTTCGCCTTGCACTTCACGCAATACGCCTCGTACTGAGCCACTGTGTCCTCCCTTCCCCCCATCGTGCTCCGAAGCCGCCTCGATGGGCGGCTCCGAGCACGATGGTGGCTCTGTCCTCTCACGTATGCAAGCACCCACAGGCTCGCGCGTCACACCGGCCCTACCGTACGATTGGGTTCCGAGCCCCCCTGGAAGGGGCCGAGGGCCCGAGAGGGGACCAAGCGTGAGCGCGCCGCCACAGCACATCGACGCGCTGCTGGAGGAGAAACGGCTCTTCCCACCTCCCCCGGGCTTCGTCGAGCAGGCCCTCATCTCCGATCCCACCATCTACGAGCGCGCCGCCCAAGACCCGGAGGTGTTCTGGG
>JBKKAE010000317.1:0-2773 GCA_046714835.1 Actinomycetota bacterium
GGCGATCTCGACTTCTCGATGAGCGGGCTGAAGACGGCGGTCCTTCGATACCTGCGAGCCGAGCAGGCGGCGGGCCACGACGTCTCGCTGCCCGACGTGGCCGCGTCGTTCCAGGAAGCGATCGTGGACGTACAGGTGTCGAAGACGATCGCGGCCGCGAAGGGTCGGGGGGTGGACACCGTTCTCCTCGGCGGCGGTGTCGTGGCGAACACCCGCCTGCGTGACCGGATGAGCGAGGCGGGGAGGTCCGAGGGGTTGCGGGTCTTGTATCCGTCGCTCGAGCTGTGCACGGACAACGCGGCGATGATCGCCGTGGTGGGATCGGCGAGGCTCGCTCGGGGGGAACGGTCCTCGCTGGACATCGCCGCAGACCCCAACCTAAGGTTGGCGTCGTGACGTCCGTCCTGGTGACCGGGGGCGCCGGGTTCATCGGCTCGCAGCTCGGTGAGCGCTTGCTCGCCGAAGGCCATCGTGTCGTGTCGGTTGACGACCTCACGACCGGGAAGATCGCGAACCTCGTCGAGGCGCGCGGCTACGGCAAGGAGTTCTCGTTCTTCAACATGGACGTGCGCGCGGACGGTCTCGCGTCGCTGTTCGAACGACACCGCCCTGAGGTCGTGTTCCATCTCGCGGCGCAGGCGGGCGTTCGGCCGTCGCTGGACGATCCGGTGCACGACGCGAGCGTCAACATCATGGGTCTGCTGAACGTGCTCGAAGCCTCCGTGCACGTCGGCGCCCGCAAGGTGATCTACGCGGCGAGCGGTGGCACGATGTACGGGGAGCCGCGCCGGCTTCCCACCAAAGAGACTGCCGCGCAGGGCTCCCGGCCTCTGTCGCCCTACGGCGTGTCGAAGAAGGTGGCCCTGGACTACCTGGCGTACTTCCAGCGATACCGCGGGCTGGACTACACGGCTCTCGGACTCGCGAACGTGTACGGCCCCCGGCAGGATCCGCTCGGCGAAGCGGGTGTCGTCGCCATCTTCACGGCGAAGATGCTGACGGGCGAGGCGCCCACGATCTTCGGCGACGGCAACCAGACCCGCGACTTCGTCTTCATCGACGATACGGTGCATGCATTCGTCCAGGCGATCGATCGAGGATCCGGCAAGCTCGTGAACATCGGCACCGGGCTGGAGACGAGCGTGAAGCACATCTACAAGGTGCTCGCCGAGCTCACCGGGTTCGCAGGGGAGCCGGAGCACGGGCCCCAGTCCCAGGCGGAGCTTCGGAGGATGGCCCTGGACATCTCGGCGGCGACATCGGCGATCGCCTGGAAACCGTGGACACATCTCGAGGACGGCCTGGCCGAGACGGTCGCCTACCTCAAGGGCGTCTGACAGAGGGCGAACCGCTCGCTTCCTCGCTCGGGACGGTCATGGTCCGGGACCGTCCCAGGGCCCGCCAGGCGTTGACCCTTCGGCGCTCGCGCGGCTATCCTGCTAGCACTCAGGCAGGGCGAGTGCTAACCGCACCCCGGCCCAGAAGCAGGACCATGCAACAGGCCCGAAAGATCAGGCCAAGAAGAACCAGGGAGGAGATCCAGGAAATGGCGAAAGATTTCCAGCTCAAGCCCCTCGAGGACCGGATCATCGTGCAGCCGGCCGAGGCCGAGGAGACGACGGCCTCCGGTCTCGTGATCCCCGACACGGCGAAGGAGAAGCCCGTCATGGGCACCGTCGTGGCGGTGGGCCCCGGGAAGTTCAATGAAGACGGGGACGCCCGAGTTCCGGTCGACGTGGCCGTGGGCGACACCGTCATCTACTCCAAGTACGGCGGCACGGAGTGGAAGGGCACCGACGGGACCGAGTACCAGATCCTTTCGGCTCGCGACGTCCTCGCCGTCGTCGGGAAGTAGCACAGACCTTGTAGCGGGCGAGGCTCGCGGCACGCGAGCCTCCCCGATCTTCGATCAACCTAAGGAGGACACCGGTGGCTTCGAAGCTGCTGAAGTTCGGCGAAGAGGCGAGGCGCGGCCTGGAGGCCGGCGTCGACAAACTCGCCGATACCGTCGCGATCACGCTCGGTCCGAAGGGCCAGAACGTGGTGCTCGACAAGAAGTGGGGTGCGCCGACCATCACCAACGACGGCGTGACGATCGCCAAGGAGGTCGAGCTGGAGGACCCGTGGGAGAACATGGGCGCTCAGCTCACCAAGGAGGTCGCCACCAAGACCAACGACGTGGCGGGTGACGGCACGACGACCGCGACCGTGCTCGCGCGCGCGATGGTGAAGGGCGGCATGCGGAACGTCGCGGCCGGCGCGAACCCGATGGCGCTCAAGCGCGGTATCGAGCGCGCGGTCGAGGCCGCCGTCGAGGCGATCAAGGCCCAGGCGCGTGACGTGGAGGCCAAGGAGGAGATCGCGAGTGTCGCGTCCATCTCCGCCGGGGATCCCGAGATCGGCGGGACGATCGCCGACGCTCTGGACAAGGTGGGCAAGGACGGCGTGATCACCGTCGAGGAATCGAACACGTTCGGCATCGAGCTCGAGTTCACCGAGGGGATGCAGTTCGACAAGGGCTACATCTCGCCCTACTTCATCACCGATCCGGACAGTCAGGAGACCGTGCTCGAGGATCCTTACATCTTGGTGGTCAACAAGAAGATCTCGAGCGTCCAGGAGCTGGTGCCGGCCCTCGAGAAGGTGATGCAGGCCGGCAAGCCGCTGGTGATCATCGCGGAGGACGTGGAGGGCGAGGCGCTCGCCACGATCGTCGTGAACAAGATCCGAGGCACCTTCTCGTCCGTCGCGGTGAAGGCGCCGGGGTTCGGCG
>JBKKAE010000318.1:0-3297 GCA_046714835.1 Actinomycetota bacterium
CGGCGGGGGCGCAATGTTGTTGCACCCCCGGGCCCCCCGCGCGGCCGCGGGGGGGGGGGCCGCGCCGGGCGGCGGCGGCTACCAGTGGGCGCGCGTCGTGCCGCGCGCCTGGACCCTGTATTTCGCGGAGATGGCCGACGCGCTCGAGGACCTGCCCGACGAGCTCCCCCCAGGATTCGTCGAGGAGGCGGAGCGGCGAGCGCAAGGCCCCGTACCAACGACGTTCTCGGAGCCGGACCTCGGTCCCGGACCGGCCGACGACGCCGCCCGCGCCGTCGCCGACCAGGTCCGTCGTATCGTCCTCGAGGGATGAACTCGCGAACCAAGCTCGTTTGCACGCTGGGGCCTGCGAGCGCCACCCCGAAGACGGTGCGAGGCCTCGTCGAGGCGGGCGCGTCCGTCTTCCGCATCAACTGCTCGCACGGCACCCCGGACGATCACGCGCGCGGCGTCTCGATCGTGCGTGAGGTGGAGCAGTCGGCGGGCCTCGCGCTGGCGATCCTCGCCGACCTGCCCGGTCCGAAGGTTCGCCTCGCCGACGTGGATCCCGATCCATTCGCGTTCCGACCGGGTCAGCGGTTCGAGCTCCGTCCGGGAGGACCCGGAGACGCGAGCGGGGCATCGACCACCTATCCGGGGCTCGCCGGGGACCTCCGCGAGGGCGATCGCATCCTCCTCGCAGACGGCGCCGTGGAGCTCACGGTGGTCGGGATCGTGGGTGACGTCGTGCACACCGAGTGCGTGCGCGCCGGGATGGTGCGGAGCCACCAGGGCGTGAACGTTCCCGCCGAGCGACTCAGTCTCCCGCCCGTCACCGAGCGCGACCGGGAGACGCTCCATCGCGTGCTCGGACTCGGCGTGGACCTGGTGGCGCAGTCATTCGTCCGGGATCCTTCCGACATCGACGAGCTCCGGGAGGCGATGGGCGACAGGCCCGTACCCATCGTCGCGAAGATCGAGACCCGGCCGGCGGTCGAGAACTTCGAACGGATCCTCGAGGCGGCCGATGCCGCGATGGTGGCTCGAGGAGACCTCGGCGTGGAGCTCCCGATGGAGGAGATCCCGCTCATCCAGAAGCGGCTCTTGCGAGCGGCGAGGATCGCCGGCCGTCCCGTGATCGTCGCGACGCAGATGCTCGAGTCGATGATCCGGTCGCCTCGCCCCACCCGCGCGGAGGCGAACGACGTGGCCACCGCGGTCCTGGACGGCGCCGACGCCATCATGCTCTCGGCCGAGACCGCGATCGGTGACTACCCCTTCGAGGCCGCCTCGGCCGCCACGCGGATCGCGAGGGCCGTCGAGTCTCAGGGGGCGGAGTACCGGGCCGCACAACCGCCGTGTCTGCACGCGGGGGAAGCCGCGGCGGTGGCGCACGCCGCTGCCTCGATCGTCGCGGGCGATTCCGACGTCGTCGTGATCACGTGCTACACGACCACCGGTCGCACCGCGGCGCTCCTGTCGTCAGAGCGCCCGCGGGTGCCGATCCACGCGTTCATCCCCGACGCCGAGGTCCGGAGGGCGAACGGACTGCTGTGGGGCGTGGAGACGCACCCGGCCAGCCGACCGGAGGACACCGATCAGATGATCGCCATGATGGACGAGGCTCTGCGGGCGGCCGGGCTCGCGACCGACGGGGATTCGGTCGTGATGGCCGCGTCGATGCCCGCGGGGCGAACCACCACGAACATGCTCAAGGTGCACCAGGTCGGCCTTACGGAGGTCTGAGAGCAGGAAAGGGCAATTCGGCCGTTGTGCCGCCGAGAAGGGCGCGTACGGTGGTCGTATGTCGCTCAGGGCACCGAACGAGATCCCGGGACGCCCCACGAGCGTGCTCGTTCCGACCTACAGCGACAACGAGCACGTGGCGACGAAGGCGCAGGCACGACGTCTCGCCGTGGAGTGGCGCCGGCGGCATCCCTCCTGGTGGCAGCGGCTGCTTCGCCTTCGGCTACCTCCCCCCGCCGACTGATCCCGGGACCCCCGGCTCGCCGAGTGCTCGCAGCATCCTGTCCTGCAGCCACGTCAGGTAGACGTAGACCTGGAACGAGTCGTGGTTCGCGTCTCCCTCCGGATAGTCGCTTTCCGTCGATTCTTCCTTGATGTCGATCCGCGTGCCGAGCAGCAGACGGAAGTCGTTCACGGCTCCCATCCACGTGAGCAGCTCTTCCTCGGTGAGCTCCGAGGACTCCACCGTCCGTTCCAACGTGTCGATGGCCGCGAGCTTGCCTGTCCGGGGTGAGTCGCCGAGGTTCGTCTCGAACTCGAGGCTCCGCAGCGGATCGTCCTTGTACGCAGCGGGAAACAGGCGGGCGATCGACGGATCGCTCGAGGGATCCTCGTCCTCGAGGAGCTCGCGGGACTGGCGGCAGAGCTCCGCGAGCAGCTCACGCTCTCCGGTTCCGAGACTCACCGTGAATCTGCCGCGCTTCCGGCGGAACGGGCCGGGCACGTCACACGTCCTTCTGTAGCGTCGCCCACAGACCGTACGCGTGCAGGCGAGCCACGTCGGATTCCGCCTTCTCCCGCGGCCCCGAGGACACGACCGCCCTGCCCTTCGAATGGACGTCCCACATCAGACGCTCCGCCTGCTCCCGCGGGTAGCCGAAGAGCTTCATGAACACCCACGTCACGTACGTCATCAGGTTGATGGGGTCGTTCCAGACGATCACGATCCACGGGAGGTCGGGTTCGTTGACGTCCTCGTCCGAGGGCCTGTCGACGTGCACCGGCGCCGTCCCGATCTTCACGGAGCTCATCGCGTTGGCGGCGTGCCACCACGGCCGCGTCTGATCCGCCGGATCCCCCACCGATACAGAGGAGGCGTCGCGACCCGGAAGAGCTGGAACGGGCTCAGCCAGCGGGGGACCGAGTATTCGGGAGCGATGTCCTCGCGGACGACCTTGACGATCGCGTCGGTCACCGTCCGCATCTTGAGAACGACCCAGTCCGGTAGGTCGCCCTGAGGGAATCCCTCGGTGTCGACGAAGCCGGGGTTGACCGACGTCACGCGCACGTTCCGGCCCTCCGTCTCGTAGTTCATCGCCTCCGAGAAGGCCACGACGGCGTGCTTGGTCGCGCCGTAGATCGCGTTCCCCGGTGTCGCGAACCGGCCCGCGAGCGATCCGATGTTGACGACGTGGCCTTTCCCGCGGGCGAGCATGCCGGGGAGGAACGCGCGGGTGCCGAACATGACGCCCAGGACGTTCAGTCGTACGTGCTCCTCGATCCGGTCGTAGTCGAGGTCGACGAGCTCGCCGCCACCGCGCATCCCCGCGCTGTTGACCAGGACGTCGGTCG
>JBKKAE010000319.1:0-7984 GCA_046714835.1 Actinomycetota bacterium
GGGATCGACCAGCGCTCACCGGCCCGCCACCCGGATTGGCTGGGACCCGATGACCTCTCGCTGAAGGTCCAGGAAGTGCGCGAGGCCACGGACTACCGGATCCCGATCCAGCTGAAGCTCGGTGCGGCTCGCGTCTACGACGACATCCGCATGGCCGCCAAGTGCGGGCCGGACATCATCTACCTCGACGGCGCCGAAGGGTCGACGGGCGCGGGTCCGCACATCGCGACGGAGGAGACCGGGATCCCGTTGATGGCGGCGATCCCGGAGGCTCGCCGGGCGCTCGAAGACGTCGGGCTCGTCGACGAGGTCGACCTGGTGGTCGCCGGCGGGATCCGAAACGGCGCCGATATCGCGAAGTGCCTCGCGCTCGGCGCGAAGGCGGTGGCCATCGGGACGAGCGCATTGATGGCCCTGAACTGCAACAAGGAGATCCCCGGCGTGACGGACTACGAGGGGACCGTCGGGGTGCCCGCCGGGCAGTGCTACCACTGTCACACGGGTCGTTGTCCGGTCGGGATCACCACCCAGGACCCCGAGCTCCGCAAGCGACTCGAGGTGGATTCCGCAGCGACCCGTGTCTACAACTTCCTCACGGCGATGACGATGGAGCTCCAGATGCTGGCGCGAGCGTGCGGGAAGACCGACGTGCACTCGCTCGAGCCCGAGGACCTCTGCGCGCTCACCGTCGAGGCCGCCGCGATGGCCAAGGTGCCGCTCGCCGGCACGGACTACATCCCCGGCGTGACCGAGCAGGGAACGCTGGACGAGATCAAGAACATGATGCAGAAATACCTGGCGGACACCGGGCAGTTCCCGACCTAGAGGAGCAACGATGACCGAGCCGCATCTGTCGACGAAGATCGGGATCGACGCCGAGGAGCTCGCCGGCCGCCGGTTCCCGTACCAGGAGGACATCTCCCTGGTCGAAGACCTCGATCTGGAGGCGCTCACCCCCGGACAGGATCTCAACTGGCTGGAGGACATCACGCTCCTGCAGGAGGACGGCGTTTCGGCGGTGTTCGACCGCTACTCCAACTCGTTCCTGAAGATCCACTTCGACATCCCCGCCGGGCGGGAGGATGAGATCGCCCGGAAGGTGCTGATGAAGCACCTGATCGAAGGCAACTCGTACGGGATCCAGTTGAAGACCAAGCACGCGAAGTTCCCGCAGCCGATGCTGGGTCCGTGGGTGGAGGGCTCGGAGACGGTCGGCACCGACTGGAAGCCGGGCGTGATGGAGGGCTGGGAGCGGCCCGCCGGCCACTGAGCACGGTGCCGCTCCGATCAATGACGGACCGCAGACCGTTGGTCGCGATCTCGGAGGGGTTCGCCGACTACGGCGACTACTACGGATACGGGTACGGGCGCCCGCTGCTCGCAGCAGGCGCCCTCCCCGTCCTCCTCCCGTACTACGAACGGGAGGAGGAACGGGTTGACCTCATCGAGCGGATCGACGGGCTGGTCCTGGCCGGCGGTCGCGACATCGAGGCCTGGCGCTACGGCCGTGAAGACCCGCATCCCAAGCACCTGCCCGGGCTACCCCACCTCGATGAGATCGATATCTCCTACGCGCTGCTCGCGGTCGAGGACGAGGTGCCCGTCTTGGGCGTATGCAGGGGCTGCCAGGTCCTGAACGTCGCCCTCGGGGGGACGCTCCACGGAGACCTCGAGGAGTTCCCCGAGGGTGGTGCGGATCATCCCGGTGCCAAATGGGACGAGTGGCGCGCCTTGGTCACGGCAACGCTCGAGGGGACCGAGCGTCCTCCGCACCCTAGCCATCCCATCGACGTGAAGCCGGGGTCGCTCCTCGCCTCCCACCTCGGTGAGCGCTACGAGGTCGACAGCTATCACCACCAGGCGGTGAAGGACCTGGGCACCGGCCTCGAAGCGGTCGCCTGGGCGCCGCACGGGACGATCGAGGCCGTGGAGATGCCCCTGTCGTCGGTGTTCGTCCTGGGCGTGCAGTGGGAGCTGCACGAGGAGTGGCAGGACGACGACCGATCGCTCGACATCTGGCGAGCGTTCGTCGACGACGCACGGCGTCGGATGGAGGCACGCGAGGAGGTCGGGGTTCCCTGACCGGGTCCCTGCAAGGAAGACCCTAGAATCCTCTCGGAACCGAGCTCGAAAGGTGGTCGGCGAGATGACGCTTCCGAAGCATGCGCGGGTCGTCGTGATCGGCGCAGGGATCCACGGACTCTCGACGGCCTGGCACCTCGCGCAGGAGTGGGCATCCCGCGGTGACGGCAGCGGGTCGGACATCGTGATCCTCGACAAGACGGGCGTGGGCGCGGGACCGTCGGGCATCGCGTGCGGCGTGATCCGCAACAACTACTTCCAGCCGGCGATGCGCGAGCTGATGGCGCACTCGGTCGAGGTCTGGGAGTCGGACCCGGAAGCGTTCCACTACCACCCCATCGGCTACCTCCAGATCGGGCCGGAGGTGATGCGCGAAGACGTGGCGCAGATCCACCGGGAGCAGAAGACGATCGGGTACCCCTCGGAGCTGATCGAGGGCGAGGACGACTGCCGGACCTACATGGAGTCGATCTTCTCGGACTGGCAGGCGAAGAACATCTCGGTGGTCCTGCACGAGAAGAAGGGCGGCTACGCCGAGAACATGGCCTCGATGCGTGGCCTCCGAGGGAAGAGCGAGACGCTGGGGGTCGAGCTCCACGCCCCGGTCCAGGTGACCGGGTTCCGCATCGATGGAGGAGCGGTCACGGCGGTGGAGACCGATCGGGGTGCGATCTCGTGCGATCAGGTCGTGGTCGCCGCCGGACCGTGGGTGCGCGACTTCTGGCACATGCTCGACCTTCCCGGTGAGATCGACGTGCTCGGGCGCGACGGGAAGCAGTACCGCCGCCCGATGTGGACGTACTGGTGCCTCCAGGAGGGGACCCTCGGGGTCGATCCCACTTACCTCCAGGACAACGCGGGGAAGATGCCGCCGGTGGTCCATCTGGACACCGACGCGCCGTTGCTCGACGACATGGACGGCTCCGTGGTGAGCGACGAACTCTGGGGGATCTATTACAAGCCCGACTTCAACTTCGGCGGCGTCCAAGGCGGGGCGATGCCGTGGGTGGTCGAGCAGCCGGCGGATGAAGTCGCGGTCGATCCGTACGGGGAGAAGAGCACGGAGTTCACCGTGACGGAGGAGTTCGAGCGTATGTGGACATCGGCGCTCGCGCACTGCCAGAAGCGATTCGAGGGGAAGCGCCCGCTCTACCGGAAGGCGCCCACCGGTGGGATCGGCGCGTTCACGCCGGACAGCTTCCCGGTGTTCGACCGGTTCCGCGAGAACGCCTACGTGATCGCCGACTCGAACCACGGCTACAAGATGATCGGGATCGGAGCGCTCGTCGCGAAGGAGCTCCTGGGCGAGGACCAATCGCTGCTCGAACCATTCCGATTCTCGCGCTTCGCGGAGGGGCTGCTTCACCCGGTCAGTCATTCCCCGTACCCCTGGAGCTAGCCGATGGCGGAGCGCGGCGTCGCCGGGGCACCGCCGCTCGAGTTCGATCTGCCGGTTCACGGTGGGTTCGCGCCCATCGGGATCGGTGAGACCTTCCCCGACGAGGCTCCCGAGACCGACGAGCTCGAGATCGCCGGTGAGCCCGGACAGGATCCGGCGGTGGCGTTCCGACGCACGCTGGGGATGTTCGCGACCGGTGTGACCGTAATCACCACGCAAGCCAAAGACGAGGGAAGCGATCAGGTCCACGGCATGACCGCCAACGCGTTCATGTCGGTGTCGCTTCGACCACCGCTCGTCGTGATCGCGGTCGACCGGCGGGCGAGGATGCACTCCCTGCTCCACGAGGGTCGGCGGTATGGGATCAGCGTGCTCGCCGATGAGCAGCGGGCGCTCTCCGACCGCTTCGCCGGTAGGGCGGGTGAGGGCACGGAGGAAGTCGAGTTCGACATCGTCCACGAAACGCCGCTCGTGCGGGGGGCGCTCGCCCACCTGGTGGCGAAGGTGGCCCGTTCGTACTGGGGCGGGGACCACTCCCTGTTCCTGGGTCAGATCGAGTACGCGCGCTACGGTGAGGGGCAACCCCTCCTGTTCCAGGGCGGCCGCTACCAGCATCTGCTCGAGCGTGCTCCGGTGTTCTCCTCGCTGCCTCCGGAGATCCTCGAGACGATCACGTCCCAGGGAGACGAGCGTACGTTCGAAGAGGGCGAGTTCGTCGTCCGCGAGGGAGACCCTGGGGATGACCTCTTCGTGATCTTGGACGGGGAGGCTCGGGTCGAGCGGAAGGGGAGCGCGCTCGCGACGTTCCGGGCCGGGGAGTTCTTCGGAGAGCTCGCGGTCCTCGACGGCCGGCCCCGGAGCGCCGACGTCGTCGCCGTGACGTCCCTGCGAACCCTGGTGATCTCCCGCGACCTGATCAGCGCGGCGCTCACGCGCGAGCCCAAGGCCGCGTGGGCCATGGTCGAGGCGCTCGCCGCTCGCTTCCGCGACGACTAGTTCAGTCGATGTCGGGAAGCTCGGCGAGCCACGTCGTGCGGTGACCGGTCTCGTCCCACAGCACCGGGAAGAAGGACTCGTCCATCGCGGTGTCGCCGTGGCGCCGGTAGCGCGAGTAGATCAGGTCGACATTGCGGTGGTGGAAGCGCGCGAAGGAGGGAAGCATGTGCGAGACGAGGGCCATCCGCGCGACCGTGCCGCTCGTATTCGGCTCGGAGCCGTGCCACGTGAGGTTGTGGTGGAAGGCGCCGCCGCCCGGCTTCACCACGACCGGCACGACCTCCATCTCCGCGTCAGCCGGTTTCGCGGCCCTGACGCCCTCCAGCCAGTCCTCGGGCGCGTGGAACTGCGAGCGCACCGGCGGCGTCCATGGCCAGTGATTGGAGCCGCGCACGTAGGCGATCGGGCCCGCATCGGCCTGCGTCTCATGCAAGGACATCCAGCACGTCACCATCTCCGGAGGCACCAGGTAATCGGCGTACGAGCCATCCTGGTGGAAGCCGATCGCCTTGGTGCCGGGAGGTTTCCAAAGCACGTTGTCCTGGAGGATCCGCACCCCGGGATAGCTCATGAGCTGGGCCGCGAGGCGGCCGATCCTGGCCGACAGCACCTGCGCCGCGATCACCGTGTCGGCGCGCCAGGCGTTGCAGAGCTGTCGCGTTCGGTCCTCGGGATCTCGACCCTTGACCCAGTTGACCTCGTCCGGCTTGATCCCGGTCTCGTACTCGCCGTCGAACAGCCGGAGGTAGCGGTCCTCGAGGAGCTCCCGCGCCTTGTCAGAGATCAAGCCCTCCTCCACGACGAGGAAGCCGTCCCGGTGGAAAGCCTCGACCTGCTCGGGCGTGAAGGATTCGACGAGCCGGCCCATCGTTACGTGCGAGGTCGTGTCTTGTCCGGGTCGTAGAAGGGGACACGGACGACCTGGGCGCCGATGCGCTTCTGGTGCCCGTCGAGCTTGCCGACCTCCAGGACCGTGTCCGGGTCGCGGTGCTGCACCGCGCCCCGGGCGAGAGCGATGTTCTTCTTCAGGATGGGGGAGCGGGTGCCGCTCGTCACGACCCCCACCCGCTGACGACCCGCGTAGACGCCGTCGCCGTGGCCCGCCGTCTCGTTCCCTTCGAGCTCGAGTCCGACCAAGGTCCGCTGCGGGTGGTCCCGGCGCTCTCGCAGCGCCTCACCGCCGACGTAGTCCTCGTCCTTGTCCTTGGTCACCGTGAAGCCGATCCCCGCCTCGAACGGGTCGACCTGGTCGTCGAACTCGGAGCCCGCGAAGATCAGACCGGCTTCGATGCGCAGGATGTCCAGCGCATCGAGTCCGAGGGGAGCGAGGCCGTGCTTCTCACCTGCTTCCCAGACCGCGTCCCAGACGGTGGGGGCGTCCTTCGGATGACAGAAGATCTCGTAGCCGAGCTCGCCCGTGTAGCCCGTCCTCGAGATTACCGCCGGCGCGCCCTTGGGCCCACCGATCCGCCCTACCGAGAAGCGGAACCACTCAAGCGCCTCGAAGGGCGTCTGGGACGGGGGGATCCACACGACCGGCTTCAGGAGATCGCGGCTCGCCGGGCCCTGGACGGCCACGTTGTGGAGGTGGTCGGTCGACTCCTTCACGAAGGCGTTCAGGCTGAGGCGGGAGGCCTGTTCGCGGAGCCACACGCCGTCGTACTCGCTGCCGCCGACGAAGCGGAAGTTGGTGTCCGCGATCCGGAAGATCGTCGCGTCGTCGATCATCCCTCCGGCCTCGTTGCACATCGCCGTGTAGACGACCTGCCCGTCGGCGAGCCGGCGGATGTCGCGCGTCACGGTCGCCTGCATCAGCGCCGCCGCGTCCGGCCCGAGCACCTCGAACTTGCGCAGCGGCGACAGGTCCATGATCGCCGCCCGTTCGCGGCAGGCCCAATACTCGTCGGTCGCGCCGTGGTTGTCGAAGCTGGTCGGGAGCCAGTAGCCGTTGTACTCAGTGGTCCGGCTCGTCAGCTCGGAGATCCGCGGGTGGAAGCCGGTCTCGGTCGTGAGGGTCGGCTCCGCGTCGGGCGTCACCCGGTGGGCGATCGCCGCCGAGAACGTGTGCTCGGGGGAGTAGACTCGGACGTGGACCTCCGTCGGATCCCATCCGTTGGCCGGGTCGACGTCGTCGGGACAGGCGCTGGAGGCGCACACCAGGTCGGTGGCTGCACGGAGGAGTACGTAATCCCCGGGTCGAGACCACGGCTCGTCGAAGACGAGCAGGTTATCGGTCACGAACATCGTGTTGTAGAAGAAGTTCAGCGCCTGCCAGCCCTTCCTCGGCGCGATGGCGTACGTCTCGAGCTGCCGATTGAAGTTGTCGGTGCAGTTGGTGTGCCCGAAGTACCCGAGGTTCTCGTAGTACCGGGAGGTGCACGCGAGAAGGAATGAGTCGTGCCGCCCGACCGTGTCCCTGATCACCTCGACCAGTACGTCCATGTCGAGGTCGAAGAACTTGGAGTACAGGCCCGGCTGCGGGAACGCGTTGCCCATCAGCGTCCGGGTGATCGTGGGGTCGAAGCCGCGCTCGACGCCGTCCTCAAGCTTCCGGCGGTGGAACGCCAGGAAGTCCGAGCACTGTTTGCCTTCGACGTCGATGATCTGGATGTACTCCCCGGCCTTGACCTCGTAGGACAGGGCCGTCGCGCGGTCGACGCGGAAGTCGAGACGCGGCTCGGCGAGCGGGGGAGGGAGCTCGAAGCCGTCGTGGGTCCGAGGGCGCGTCCGGCGCACCTCCACGTCGAGATCCGATGCAGGGACGCCGCCCTCCAACACGGACGCGCCCTGGGGCGCCGCGATCACGACCACGACCGGACGCTGCGCCAGGAGCGTGTGGGAGGACCCGGGCGGGGACCACTCCCCGAACAGCCGGATCGCCATCGCCTCCGCGGGGTTCAGGCCCCGGCCGGCAAGCGACCCGATCACGTCTGCGGCGCCGACCGCGTCGGATCCGATCAGGGAGCGCAGTACCGACGCGGGGACGTCGGCCCGACCGCCCAGCGCACCGGCATCATCGGAGCCGTTCGGCGCGAGGGCCGTGACCTCCGCGACCTGACCGCCGTCCGGGTCGTGCACCGTGAGCTGGTCGTCGCCTTCGAGGGTGATCACGGTGGCACCACCGGGCCGGACCCAGTACCGCTCGAGGAACGGGTCCGCGGCGATCAGCCCGGGGACGGTGAGGCTTCGGCGTCCGGTCGAGATCGCCATCCGAGTCAGCCTTTGGCCGCGGGTTCCTTGGACACCTGCTCGTCCGCCTCCTTGAAGAGTTGCTCGGCAAGCTCACGCTTGCCGGCGGCGTCGAGCTTCTTGACCTCGTTCTCCACGGCCCGTCGGTTGTACGACTGATTCCAGTAGTCCAGCGACTCGAATCCGAGAAGCACGGCCTTGCCGACGAACTGCCGGAGCACCTCGTTGGTCGGCCCCATCACCCATCCAGCCTTCGCGTCACGAAGGTAGCGCTCGAGCTCCATGTCGCGCTTGTACCCGGAACCGCCGCACGCGTGG
>JBKKAE010000320.1:0-14666 GCA_046714835.1 Actinomycetota bacterium
GATCTCCGACGATGGCCTGGGCGATCTCCTCGGGCCCTTCACCGCCGAGGTCGAGCCCGGCCGGGCCGTGGATCCTCGATCGGTCCTCGTCCCGGATGTCGGCGCCCTCATCGCGCAGCTCCATCAAGACCCGTTCCGTCCGGGCGCCGGGGCCGAGCAGGCCGATGTAGGCGGCCGGGGAGTCGAGCAACGAGCGCGCGTACTCCTTGTCCCGGAGGAAGTTGTGGGTCATCACGACCGCGAACGTGCGCTCGTCGACGTCCGCTCCCTTCGCCGCGTCACCCGGCACCTCCAGCGGGACGAAGCCGGCCGCCCCGGGGAATCGCGCGTGCGTCAGGAACGCCGGTCGGTCATCGACAACGGTCACGTTCCAGCCGAGCACCGAGGCGACCCGGACGAGCGGGATCGCGTCGTGGCCGGCTCCGCACACGACGAGGCGAAGGGGCGGGTCTAGTACCTCGACGAACGCCCGGACGCCCTCGACCAGCGTGCGGACCTCGGATCGCTCTTCTCGGAGGCGCGCGATCGCGGCTTCCACCGCAGCCGCATCGACCGTGGCGTCGCCGAGCGAGCCATCGCTCGTGCCGTCCGGCTTCACGACGAGACGCGCACCAGCCTCGACGCCGGACTCCGACGACTCGACCACCGTCACCACGCTGATCGGCCGTTCCTCCTCGAGCGCCGTCCGCAGCACTCCCGCTACCTCGGCGGCCTTCTCGGCGGGTTCGATGAAGACCTCGATCGCCCCGTTGCACCCGAGGCCCAGACCCCAGACGGCGTCGTCGTCCGCGGTGAGGTCCCAGCCGGCCAGGCGCGCACGGCCCTCATCCATCACCATCCGAGCCATGTCGGCCACATCGCCCTCCAGGCAGCCGCCGGAGATGTTCCCTACCGGCGCGCCCTCCTCCGGCACCAGGAGCCGAGCCCCCGGCCGCCGGTAGGTCGAGCCCCGGACGGCGACGATCGTCGCGAGCGCCATCCGCTCGCCTTTCGCCGACAGTGCCTCGATCGCGGCGAGGACCTCACCGATCTCGCTCATGCGTCGATGGTACGCCCACGCCTCGCTCCTCACGTCGGGCCGGGAAGGGCCGATACTTGAGGCGTGAAGGACGAGTTCAACTTCGGCGAGCCGGCGAAACATCCCGCGCGCCTCGGCCAACCCAAGCCGAAGCACGCCGGTGGTTCGCTCGACCCGAGGCTCGTCTGGATCGTGGCCGGCCTCGTTGTCGCGGGGGTTCTTGCGTTCGTCTTCTTGCGCAGCGCCGACGAGGCCGGCAAGCAGATCGCCGACTCCCAGACGGATGCCGTCTCCCAGATCGACAGGGCCTACGATGCCGCCGCGCAGGGAACGATGGGTCGTGCGGTCGTCGTTGCGCTCAGCCTCCACGCCGAACGGGGCAGCTTCACCACGGATCTCGCGACCCTTTCGGCGTACGACCCTGGACTTCGGTTCACATCCGGTCCCTCGAGGGGTCCGATGACCGTCTCGTACGCGGTGGACGCGGCCGGGTTCGGAGCGGCGGTGCGATCGGAATCCGGCACCTGCTGGTGGGCGAAGATCGCTGCGAACAGCGTGACCACCTACGGGAGCGGGAAGCCATGCACCGGGACCGCCGCCATGGCGGCCTCCGCTGCGTCCTGGTAGCACCCCTCACTCCTCAGCATCACGGCGCGACCGACCGATAGGGGGTGATGGACGACTCCTTCGCCTTCAGGACCACCGTGCCGCTGCGCAGCCGACTCGATCCGGGAGTGGCGAAGGCGGCCGTCTTCGGCACGGTCCTCGTGCTGGCGGTCGGGCTGTTCGCCCGCTGGGTCGTGGTCAGCGAGCGCGACAGCTTCTCGCGAGCGGTCCGTAGAGAGGTGCCTGCGGAGGCCGCGACCGGCTCGGTCGATAGCCTGACGGGCGCCTCGACGGACGCGGGTGCCGAAGAGGCGATCGGGCTTGCGCTCACCGCGGCGGAGGTCGCGTACTCCAAGCATGGGAGCTTCCTCGACGCGACTCCCGCCCGGCTGACGTCCCTGCAGCCCGGCTACATCTTCGTGGACGGACCCTCCACGACCCCCGAGATCGTCTCGGTCGCCGCCACGGCGGACACTTGGGCGGCGGCGGTCCGCGGGTTCAGCGGCACCTGCTTCTGGGTCCGTGCCGGGACGTCGGGGGACGTCACCCCCGGCATCGGGTCGGATTGCACGGGAGCGGCCGCACTGAGCCCTCCGCCTCCTCGATAGCCTTCCTGTACAGGCGCGCACTCGATTCGACCGCTCCGGAACTCGGGTCTACACTCCGGCTTGCCCGTCCCCCAAGATGCACAGGATGCAGCAGGACTGCAGAAGGAGGCCCCCATGACGCACGTCTCCGTCACCGTCAACGGGGCGATGCGAGCGGCCGACGTCGAGCCCCGCACGCTCCTCGTGTACTTCCTCCGCGAGACCCTCGGGCTCACCGGCACGAACGTCGGATGCGACACGTCCAGCTGTGGCGCCTGCACGGTGCTGCTGGACGGAGAGTCGGTCAAGTCGTGCACCCTGCTCGCCGCGCAGGCGGACGGCCGTGAGCTCACGACCATCGAGGGACTGGCGGAAGGCGATGAGCTCCACCCGCTCCAGGAGTCGTTCCGAAGGAACCACGGACTCCAGTGCGGCTATTGCACGCCGGGGATGCTGATGGCGGCGGCGAGCTACCTGAAGGAGAACCCGAGTCCCTCGGAAGCCGACGTTCGGCTGTCGCTCGAGGGGAACCTGTGTCGCTGCACCGGCTACCAGAACATCGTGAAGTCGATCCTCGACGCGGCCGGGTCCATGTCGGGCGCCGGGGCCGGAGGGGTCGCGTGATGGCGACCACGGAGACCTTCATCGGTCAGCCGGTCCTGCGGAAGGAGGACCCGGAGCTGATCACGGGCCAGGCGAACTACATCGACAACTGGACGATGCCGGGGATGCTGTGGATGGCCCTGGCACGCCCGCCGTACGTCCACGCCACGATCGACGGTGTCGACACGACCGAGGCGGCCTCGATGCCCGGAGTCGTCGGCGTCTTCACGGCCGGGGATCTGGAGCTCGGGGCACTGCCCTTCGTCTGGCCGATCACCGAGGACATCAAGGTGCCCGTGCACCACGCACTGGCCTCGGACAAGGTCCGGTTCAACGGCGACGCCGTGGCGGTGGTGGTCGCGGAGACGCGAGAGCAGGCGATCGACGCCGCCGAGACGGTCGCGGTCACCGCGACCGAGCTCCCTGCGGTCATCGACATGGAGCAGGCGGCGAAGGACGAGGTGTTGATCCACGAAGACCTGGGGACGAACTCGGTCGTCCACTGGAGTCACGGAGGAGCCGGCGACCAATCGATCTTCGACTCGGCGCCGGTCGTCGTGCAGGAGCGGTACGCGCAGCCGCGGCTGATCCCCAACGCGATCGAGCCGCGCGGGTGCCTCGCGTACGGTGTGCCCGCGATGGACGAGTGGACGCTGGTGTCGTCCACGCAGATCCCGCACATCGTCAAGGTCACGCTGTCCGGCGTCACCGGGATCGCGGAGCAGAAGCTCCGGGTGATCGCCCCCGACGTCGGTGGCGGGTTCGGTTCGAAGCTCAACGTCTACGCGGAGGAGGCGCTCGCACTCGGGCTCGCACGGAAGCTCGGACGCCCGGTGAAGTGGATCGAGGGGCGCCGGGAGAACTATGTGGCCACCACCCACGGGCGCGGCGTGATCCACGACTGCACCCTGGCCGGCACAGAGGACGGGAAGATCCTCGGCCTGAAGTTCGTCGAGCTGGCGGACATGGGCGCCTACTACCAGCTGCTCACCCCCGGGATCCCCGAGCTGGGCGGCTGGGTCTACATGGGACCGTACGAGCCGGAGGCGTACTGGTACGAGTTCACGGGGATCGTGACGAACTCGACACCGACCGACGCCTACCGCGGTGCCGGCCGGCCCGAGGCGACCTATGTCATCGAGCGGCTCGTGGATTCGTTCGCCCGACGGATCGGCAAGGACCCCGTCGAGGTCCGGCGGATGAACCTCAAGCCGGCGTTCGCGGAGGCGACCACGGCCATCTCCGGTCTCAACGTCGACTCCGGGAACTACGAGGCGACGCTCGACACGGCGCTGGGGCTGGTCGAGTACGACAAGTTCCGAGCACAGCAGCGCGACGCACGCGAGCGGGGCGACACGAAACAGCTCGGGATCGGCCTGTCGACCTACATCGAGATGTGCGGCTTGGCGCCCTCGAACATCCTGGGCGCCCTCAGATACGCAGCCGGTGGATGGGACGGCGCGACGATCGAGTGCCTGCCGACCGGCAAGGTGCTGGTGAAGACGGGCACTTCACCGCACGGTCAAGGACACGAGACCACCTGGGCTCAGATCGTGGCGGACGGGCTCGGGGTGACACCCGACGACATCGAGGTGCTCCACGGCGACACGTTGATCACGCCGCTCGGGATGGATACGTACGGATCGCGGTCGGTCTCGGTCGGGGGCGCGGCGCTCCACTTCGCCGTCGAGAAGGTGAAAGCGAAGGCGCGGACGATCGCGGCCCACGAGCTCGAGGTCGCCGAGGACGACCTCGAGTGGGGCGAGGGATCGTGGCATGTGACCGGGGCTCCCGACAAGGCGAAGACGATCCCGGAGATCGCGTTCTCCGCGTGGCACGCGCACTCGCTCCCGGAGGGCACGGAGCCCCATCTGAACGCGACCGCCGTCTACGACCCACCGAACTTCACGTGGCCGGGCGGTGCGCACATCTGCGTCGTCGAGGTGGACACGGAGACGGGTGTGACCGAGATCGTGAAGTACGTCGCGGTGGACGACTGCGGGACCGTGATCAACCCCATGATCGTCGACGGGCAGATCCATGGCGGTGTGGCCCAAGGTGTCGCGGAAGCGCTGTACGAGGAGGCGATCTACGACGAGTCCGGGAACCTCACGACCTCGACGATGACGCAGTACCTCGTACCGACCGCCGTCGAGATCCCGACGATCACGACCGACGGCTCCCATCAGACACCGTCGACCACCAACCCGCTCGGCGTGAAGGGGATCGGGGAGGCGGGCACCATCGCGGCGCCCCCCGCGGTGATCAACGCGGTCATCGACGCCGTCTCGCATCTCGGCGTCACCGCCATCGAGAAGCCGGCGTCGCCGGAACGCGTCTGGCGCGCGATCCAGGATGTGGCCCCGATCCCAAGCGCACCGGCCAACGGCGGAGGTGCTTCATGATCCCGGCGGCGTTCGAGTACGAGCGGGTCGATTCGGTCGAGGCTGCGATCGCAGCACTGCAGGCCGATGACGGCGCGAAGCTCCTGGCAGGCGGGCACTCGCTCCTGCCGCAGATGAAGCTCCGGTTCGCGATGCCGACGAAGCTCATCGACATCGGGCGGCTCCGCGACCTCTCCTACATCCGGGCGGACGGCGACGGCGTGGCGATCGGGGCGCTGACCCGGTACCACGACCTGGAGGCGTCGGATGAGGTCCGTCAGCTCGCCCCGATCGTGTCCTCCGTCGCGGGCCAGGTCGGCGATCCCCAGGTTCGGCACATGGGGACGATCGGAGGGTCGGTGGCACACGCCGATCCGGCAGGCGACATGCCCGCGGTGTTGCTCGCCCTCGGTGCGACGTTCGTCGCGACCGGGTCGAACGGGACCCGGGAGATCGCCGCCGGCGACATGTTCCCGGGGTTGTTCCAGTCGGCGCTCGCCAACGACGAGGTCTTGACGGAGATCCGCGTGCCGAAGACGTCGGGCGGGTGGAGCTATCAGAAGTTCACCCGGCGGGCCCAGGATTGGGCGGTCGTCGGGGTCGCCGCGGTCCGCATGAACGGCAGCGCGAACGTCTCGCTGACGAACATGGGGCTCACGCCCCTGCGAGCTGCCGGCGTGGAGGAGGCGCTCGCGGGCGGGGCCGACCCGGCGACGGCCGCGGAGCGAGCCGACGAAGGATCGGCCCCGCCCTCGGACTCGTTCGGCTCCGAGGAGTACCGCCGGGCGCTCTCCAAAGTGCTCGTCCGCAGGGCGCTGGAGGAGGCGCTGGCCTAGGTCAAGGGGCAGGGGATGGCCCCTTCGTTTGAAGGCGAAGTCGCCACGGGTATCTCCCCAACCGTGGAAGCGGTCCAGGGCGTCGTTCGACGCGCCGACGACGTACAACGCCGGAAGCCGGTCTTGGCGTACCCGCTCGCGGTCCTCAAGAAGTTCGGTGAGGATCGAGCCGGCCAGCTGGCCGCCCTGATCGCGTACTACGGGTTCTTCTCGCTGTTCCCCCTGCTCCTCGCGTTCGTCACGCTCGCGGCGATCCTCTTCAAAGAGTCGGAGGTGCAGGATCGACTCGTCGACGCGGCGCTCTCTCAGTTCCCCGTGATCGGCGATCAGTTGAAGGTCCGATCGCTGCCAGACAAGGGCGTGGCCCTCGCGCTCGGCATCGGAGGTGCCCTCTGGGCAGGGCTCGCTGGCATCAAGGCGGCGCAGAACGCGATGGATCACGTGTGGGACGTCCCGATGAAACGGCAGCCCAGCTTCCCGATCGCCTTGCTTAGGGCGGTGCTGATGCTCCTGACCCTCGGCGTGTTCGTGATGCTCGCCAGCTTCCTCGGGAGCGTGGCGGCGGGCACCGAGGACGCGCCGGTCGCGCTCCGCATCGGGGGTATCGCAGGGACCCTCGTCCTGAACTTCCTGATCTTCTTGGTGGCCTACCGAGTGCTCACCGTGGAGGACGTGAGCTGGCGGGACGTGTTCGTAGGCGCAGTCTTCGCGGGGGTCGTATGGACCGTGCTCCAGGCGCTCGGGGGGTACGTCATCGGCCACCGGTTGGAGTCCGCCAAGGAGACCTACGGGTTCTTCGCGGTCGTGATCGGGCTCCTGACCTGGATCTATCTCGGCGCCCAGGTGACCTTGCTCGGGGCGGAGATGAACGTGGTGCGAGCACGGCGCCTCTGGCCTCGCGCGCTCGACCCGGCCAGAATGACCGAAGCAGACGAACGCGCGCTCCGCGACCACGCACGCGTGGAGGAGCGCAGGGAGGAGGAGACCGTGGCGGTTCAGTTCGGAGACGAGGGAGGGACGGGTGCCACGCCTGGAGGAGGTCCGTCATCGGGCGCGGCACCTCCGGTCACACCACCATCGACCAACGGCGCCAGGGGGACGGGTCCGCTGCTCCGATCGATCGCGGCGGACATCTCCACCCTGGTGAGCAAGCAGATCGAGCTCGCGAAGCAGGAGATCGGCGAGATGGTCGGCACGAGGGCCAAGGCCGTGGGCGTCTTCGGCGGCGCGGCCGTGCTCGGATTGTTCGTGATCGGCTTCCTGGGGATGGCCGGCGCCGAGGCGCTCGACCTGGTGCTGCCGCGCTGGGCCGCCATGCTGATCATGGCCGGCGTGTTCGCATTCCTTGCCGCCGTCGCGATCGTGGCCGCCCGTGGATGGCTTCGCTCGAGCGCATCCAAGCCCGAGCTCACCCAAGAGTCTCTGAAGGAGGACGTCCGATGGGCGAAACAGCAGCTGAAACGATGAAGGAGATCGACGCGACCAGGAACCGTCTGGACGAAGAGCTCCGGCAGCTCGAGGGCCGGTTGCCGGCCGCCGCGAAGCTCGCCAAGCGGGCAGGCGCCGCGCTCGCTGGCGTGGGCTTCCTAGGGATGGCCATGAGGTTCGCGCTCCGCCGGAGAGGCAAGAAGGAAGGGGACCGCCACATCCGTGACCTCGAGAAGCGGCTCTCCAAGCTGGAGCATCGACTCGACGACTGACGAGCCGCCCACATCGTCAAGGCCAAGCTCCCTCTCTGGTCGAAGCGGTGAGATTCCCGGTGGTCGTGAACGCCTGAGGTCAGCCGAGAGCTTGCAGATCATCGGGTTCTCCACGCTGGCCATCCTGTCGTCGTCGCCTCAGGTGACCCGAGGACGCCGCCGGCGCTTCGTGGCCAACGCTGAGCCCAGCACCCCCCCGACGAGCAAGCCGACGGATGCGTATCCGGCTACCCAATCGTATCCCTCGAACTCGCTGCCGAAGTCGAAACCCACAGCCTTGGTCGCGAACCACTCCCATGCCAAGCGGCCAAGGAGTCCGCCGATCAGCGCCCCGAGGAGAGCCGTAAGGAGTGACCAACCGCTTCGGAACCTCACGGCCGCGACGATCGCGAGCAAGACACCGGCTGGCGCCGCGAGCAGCGAGTACTCGAACAGCTCCACAACCCGACATCCTTGCAGAGTCGTCGGGTCGACGAAGATTCCGTGGCCGCGAGATGGCTTCAGGGGAGAGAAAAGAGGCACCCAGGAGCCTGGTTCGGCGAAGCACACGAATGACTCCCCGTCACACCGGCTCGCTCGTCCTCGGATGCGAGTCTCTCGAGAGTCCCGATCGTTTACCTGAACGAAACACGCGGGTCGTCGCTTCCCCCTTCTTGCCGGCGGATAACCAACACGTACACGGCGACGGGGGGTCTGGATGGGGCCAGGGATTGTGACGGACACCGGCGACACGGCGTGGGTACTGGGTTCCGCGGCGCTGGTGCTGTTCATGACACCGGGGCTTGCTCTCTTCTACGGAGGTCTGGTCCGCTCGAAGAACGTCCTCGGCACCATGATGCAGTCGGTCGCCGCCATCGCGATCGTCTCGGTCGTGTGGGTGCTGGCCGGCTACACACTCGCGTTCGGATCCGACGTCGGAGGCGTGATCGGCGGGCTCGCGCACCTCGGGTTCCGAGGGGTGGGCGAGGCGCCACACGCGCTGGCGCCCACCGTCCCGCATTCGGCCTTCGCGTCGTTCCAGATGATGTTCGCCGTCATCACGCCGGCGCTGGTCGCGGGCGCGTTCGCGGAACGGGTGCGCTTCGGCGGCTACGTCGCGTTCGTCGCGTTGTGGTCGCTGATCGTCTACGCGCCGCTGGCCCACTGGGTCTGGGGTGGCGGGTTCCTCGGAGTCGACGGGATCGGCGCTCTGGACTTCGCCGGCGGGACGGTCGTGCACATCAGCGCGGGCGCGGCAGCGCTGGCAGCGGCGCTCTTCGTCGGGAAGCGGCGCGGCTACCCACGCGGCAACTTCGCGCCGCACAACGTCCCGATGGTGGTCCTGGGCGCGGGGATCCTGTGGTTCGGGTGGTTCGGCTTCAACGCGGGGAGCGCGCTCGGCGCGAACGGACTCGCGTCATCGGCGCTCCTCGCCACGCATCTCGGCGCCGCGGGCGCGATGATCGGCTGGCTCGTCCCCGAGCGCCTGCGGCACGGGAAGGCGACCGCGGTCGGCGGGGCGACTGGCGCCGTGGCGGGGCTCGTCGCGATCACGCCGGCGGCCGGGTTCGTGGGACCGCTGCCTGCGCTCGCCATCGGTCTGCTCGGGGGAGCGGTGTGCTTCGCCGCCGTCGAGATGAAGTCGCGGCTCGGCTACGACGACTCGCTCGACGCGGTCGGCGTCCATATGGTGGGCGGGCTGGTCGGCGCGCTGCTGACCGGCGTGTTCGCGAGCCTCGCGGTCAACCCGGCCGGCGCCGACGGGGGGTGGGCGCAGCTCGCTCGTCAGGGAGCTGCCGCCGGGATCACGCTCGCGTTCTCGTTCATCGCCACCTGGGCGATCCTCAAGCTGGTCGACCGCGTTGTCGGCTTCCGGATGCCCGCGGAGGCGGAGGACTCGGGTGTCGACATCGCCGAACATGGCGAGGCTGCCTATGCGTTCCGTGAGCACGGTCGTCAGGCGATCCCGCCGCTCGAAGGCATGACCGAGGAGGAGCTCGCCGAGATGCGAGAGCGCCTCGTGCTCGAGGCGACCGCTCGCGTCCTCGAGGCGATCAGTTCCGAACCTGGAGGTCGAGGGTCCGAAGAAGCTGGGGCCGAGTCGTCAGGAAGCTGACGCCGCGAAACCTCGCCCGGCTCACCACACGTCAGGAAGCTGACGCCGTCTCAGGAACTCGAGCCGGCCACCTGCGTCGTTGACGCGCGGCCATCCGACAGATTGCATGGGGACCCATGGACCTCATCGCACAAACTGAATTCAGAGACTGGTTCTTCGCCCACGGGCTCAAGATCCTGATCATCGTCGCCGTGGCGGTCGTCGTGACGTTCGCCGCACGCGTCGCGGTGAACCGGTTCCGGAAGCGCCTGGAGGGCTCGGCGAGCATCACCCAGGAGCTGAACCTCCAGCGCGCGACGACGTTGACCGGGGCCCTGTCCACCGCGCTGATCGTCGTGATCTGGGCCCTCGCGATCCTGATGGCGCTCGGGGAGCTCGGTCAGAATATCGCCCCGCTCCTCGCGAGCGCAGGGGTAGCGGGGGTGGCCCTCGGCTTCGGCGCGCAGAGCCTGGTGAGGGACACCCTGTCCGGGTTCTTCATCCTCCTCGAGAACCAGTTCGGCGTCGGCGACAACCTCGAGGTCCAGACCCCTTCCAACAAGGTCGCGGGCCGCGTCGAGAGCCTGACGCTACGGGTCACCAGCATCCGGGCTTTCGACGGTGCCCTGCACTTCGTTCCCAACGGGAACATCATCGTGGCCAGCAACCGGTCGAAGGGCTGGGCGCGCGCGATCGTCGATGTTCGGACCGCGTACGACGAGGACGTCGAGCATCTGCGTAGCGTGCTCGAAGAGCTGTTCGAGGAGCTGAAGGGCGACCGGACCCTCTCCGATTGGATCCACGAGGCGCCGAGCGTGCTGGGCGTGGAGCGGATGGGACACGACGCCCTCGTGATGCGGGTGGTCGCCGATACACGGCCCTCGAAGGTGATGGACGTGGAGCGCTTGCTCCGCGAACGGATCACCCGCCGGCTCGTCGAGCGAGGGATCAGGGTGCCGGTCACGCCAGTCACACCCCCCGGACCCTGACCTCGACCGCGCCGCTAATCGTCGTCCGCGATCACGACCGCTTCCCAAGGTTCGAGGCGAACGGAGCCGTCCACCCGTTCGCCGTCCCGGCTCCGCTCCGTGCCGATGAGGACCTCGCCCCTCCCGATCGGAAGCGTCGCGGATGCGTCTCCGTGGTTCACGGCGACCCTGGTCCTTCCCCCTCGCCGCCATGCCCAGACTCCTTCTGGTCCTTCGATCGCCTCGTACGCGCCGGAGTGCAGGTCCTCTCGTTCGCGGTGGAGCGCGATGAGATCACGGCACAGTTGGAGCATCGAGCCGGGGTCCTCACGTTGGTCAGCGACGTTGCGTTCCGTGTCACCCATCGGCAGCCAGGGCTCCACGCCGGCCTGCGTGAAACCTCCCGCGGACGTCCATGCCATCGGCGTCCGTCCGCCGTCACGTCCGGGGTTCTCCGGCCAGTGCCGGAGACCGACCGGATCCTGCAGCCGATCCCGGGGGATGTCGACGTTCGGCATGCCGATCTCGTCCCCGTAGTAGAGCAGCGGAGTGCCTCGGAGCGTGAGGAGGATCACCAGGGCGGCTCGGCTGCGGCGCTCGTCGTCGTCGCACCATCGGGAGGGGAACCTGCCGGCGTCGTGGTTCGATCCGTTCCACAGCGGCCACGCCGCCTCCGGGAGGACGTCTTCGGTAGCTTCCACGATCGCGCGCATGTCCGGCCCCGGGCTGGAGTACCCGAACGGGACGTTCAGTCCGAGATGGAGCTCGTCCTCACCGCTGCCGTAGAAGCGCGCGAGCGCCTCCAGGTCCATCACCCAGGTCTCTCCGAGCAAGACTCGCGGCGGCTCGTACGAGTCCGCGATCGTCCGCCATCGGCGGAGGATGTCGTGGGCCTCGGGCCGGTTCATGCTGAAGTCCGATCGAAGTCCGTGAGCCCGGATCCGCGGGTCGTCGGTCTCGAGCGCGAGCGAGTCGTCCCGGAGCGAGCGGTCCTTCACCAGCGCATGCGCGACGTCGATGCGGAAGCCGGCCACGCCTCGATCCAGCCAGAACCGGAGGATCTCCTCGAAGGCGACGCGAACATCGGGGTTCCACCAGTTCAGGTCGGGCTGTTCCGCCAGGAAGTTGTGCAAGTAGAACTGTCCGGTGCTCTCGTCCCATGTCCAGGCGGGTCCCCCGAACGAGGACCGCCAGTTGTTGGGAGGGGAGCCGTCCGGCTTGGCGTCAGCCCAGACGTACCAGTCCCGATGCTCGGCCGTACGGCTGGACCGGGCATCGACGAACCACGCATGGCGATCGCTCGTGTGATTCGGCACGAGGTCCATGAGGACGCGGATCCCGCGGGCGCCGGCTTCGGCGACGAGTCGATCGAGGTCCGCGAGGCCGCCGAAGTCGGGCTCGATCCCCTCGTAGTCCGCGACGTCGTATCCCCAGTCCGCCTGCGGGGAGGTGTTGATCGGGCTCAGCCAGAGCCCGTCGACGCCCAGCCACTCGAGGTGGTCGAGGTGCTCGATCACGCCTTGCAAGTCGCCGCGACCATCGCCGTTGGAATCGGCGAAGGAGCGCGGATAGATCTGATACAGGACGCCGTCGCGCCACCACGGTGGTGCGCCGGCCTCCCCCGGGTCGCTGGTCGGCATCCGGCGAAGACTACGGGCCCGAGACGTTCGCCTCCACCGCGACGTCGGTCCCTGGCGGTGCGGGCGGCACGACGTTCCCGTCGATCCGGCGCCCGTCGACCGTGATGGAAGAAACCCGGCCGGTGACGCCTCGCGGCTTGCGCACGGCGATCCGATACGTCGCGCCGCGGAAGCGCCGGACGGCCTCGTAGCCCTCCCAGTCCGACGGCAGGCAGGGGTCGATCCGCAGCCCTTCGTGTTCCGGCCGGATCCCGAGGATCCATTGGGTGATCGCGACGAAGTTCCACGCGGCGGAGCCGGTCAGCCAGGAGTTCTTCGCCTCGCCCTGTGTCGGCGCCTCCTTGCCGGCGATCATCTGCGCGTAGACGTAGGGCTCGCACCGGTGCACGTCGGAGAGCTCCTCCCGGGCAGACGGATTGATCCGAAGGTATGCGTCGAACGCACGGTCGGCGTTGTCGACCAGCGTCTCGGCGATCGCGATCCACGGGTTCGTGTGGCTGAAGACCCCGCCGTTCTCCTTGTAACCGGGGGGATACGAGCTGATCTCGCCCAGCTCCACGTGATAGTGCGAATAGGCGGGATCGAGCAGCACCAGGCCGTGCGGTGTCGTAAGCCGGTCGGCGACCGAGTCGAGTGACCGCTCGGCTCTCCCGTCGTCGAGCCCGATCCCGCCCATCACGCAGATACCCTGCGGCTCGATCCAGATCTGCCCCTCGTCGTTCTCGGCGGAGCCGACCACGTCGCCGAAGAAGTCGTACGCGCGAAGGAACCACTCGCCGTCCCAGCCGTGCTCGCGCACCGCCTCGATCATCCGCTCCCGCTTCGCCCGATCGTGGGCGGCGTCATGGGGGACCCCCTCCAGCTCTGCGAGCTGCGCGAGCTCCTCCGCCGCGAGGACGAACTGGCCGGCGATGAACACCGATTCGGCGACGCCACCCTCGCGCTGGGGAGCCGTCTGGAAGGATTCGCCGGGCTGCTCCGAGAAGGCGTTCAGGTTGAGACAGTCGTTCCAATCCGCCCGGCCGATCAGAGGCAGCCCATGCGGGCCGAGTCGATCGAGGGTGTATCCGAGCGCACGCCGGAGGTGCTCGTAGAGCGGCGTTTCAGATCCCTGTTCGTTGTCGTACGGCACCGCCTCATCGAGGATCTCGCGGTCGCCGGTTTCCTTCACGTAGGCCGCGACAGCGAGGATCAGCCAGAGCGGATCGTCATTGAAGCCGGAGCCGATCGCGTCGTTCCCTCGCTTCGTGAGCGGCTGATACTGGTGATAAGCACCGCCGGTCGGGAGCTGCGTCGACGCCAGGTCGAGGGTCCGTTCCCGCGCGCGCTCCGGGACCATGTGCACGAACCCGATCAGGTCCTGGCTCGAGTCACGGAACCCCATCCCACGCCCGATCCCCGTATCGAAGTACGAGGCGGAGCGCGAGAGGTTGAACGTCGCCATGCATTGGTAGGCGTTCCAGATGTTCACCATGCGATCGGTGTGCTCGCTCGGCGTCGAGACGTGCATATTGCCGAGGAGCTCCGACCAGCGCTCCCGGAGCCGGTCGAAGGCCGCGGCGACCTCGTCCCCTCGGAGATGGCGCTCGATCACCGGACCCACGTTCCGCTTGTCGATCGTCCGGGAGCCCGGCGGGTCGACCTTCGAGTCCGGCGCGTTCTCCCCGTATCCGAGGACGAAGACGACCTCCCGAGTCTCCCCGGGACCGAGTTCCAGCTCGACGTGATGCGAGCCGATCGGCGCCCACCCGTGCGTGATCGAGTCTTCCGACCGGCCGCGTTCGACGACCGCCGGCCGATCCCAACCGCGGTACGGGCCGAGGAAGGTCTCGCGCTGCGTGTCGAAGCCTGAGAGATCCTCCGAGCAGGCGAAGTACGCGAAATGGTTCCGCCGCTCCCGGTACTCCGTCGTGTGATAGACGACGCCGTCCGCCACTTCGACCTCGCCCGTGGAGTAGTTCCGCTGGTAGTTCGTCTGGTCGTCCCAGGCGTCCCAGAGGCAGAACTCCACGGCGCTGAATAGCGAGAGCACAGCATCGGCGTCGCGATGGTTGGTGATCCGCATTCGCCAGACCTCGAGCGTCTCGTCGAGGGGCACGAAGTAGAGGGTCTCCGCCTCGATCCCGTTGCGTCGCGACCCGATGACCGAGTAGCCGAGGCCGTGCCGGCAACGGTAGTCGTCGAGGTCGGTTCGGACCGGCGCCCAGGACGGGGACCAGTAGTCGCCGCTCGCTCGATCACGTAGGTAGA
>JBKKAE010000321.1:0-2778 GCA_046714835.1 Actinomycetota bacterium
GAGTTCTGCGTCGAGGGGCTCGAGCCGAACCGCGAGCGGATCGAGGAGCTCATGCACCGCTCGTTGATGCTCGTCACCGCCCTCGCTCCCAAGATCGGCTACGACAAGGCGGCCGAGATCGCGAAGAGGGCGCATCACGAGGGCACCACGCTCAAGGAAGCCGCGCTCGCGCTCGGCTACCTCACCGAGGAGGAGTACGACGACATCGTCGTGCCGGAGAAGATCGTGTAGCCCTCCTGATGAGGCCAAGAACGACAGGCAGGATTCCGAAAGCCACCCGATCGATCTCAGGCGTACCCTTGTACAGAAGTCCATAGATTGGGCCATGAGGGCCGTATGACGGTGATCGCCGAGGGGCTGCCGAGCCCACACCTCCAACGCAAGATCCACGAGGTTCAGGCGTTCCTTGCCCAGAACCTCGCGTACGACGTCGACCTGAACGCGATCGCGGCGCATGCCTCCCTCAGCCCGTACTACTTCACGAGGCAGTTCACGGCGATGGTGGGGATGCCTCCCTACCGGTATCTGATCTCGCTCCGGATCCAGCGTGCCGCCCAGCTCCTGCTCGAGTCCGAGCTCACCGTCACACAGATCCTGCATCGGGTGGGCTTCCACAGCCCGAGCCACTTCACCACGACGTTCCGACGGCACATGGGGATGAGCCCCACGGACTATCGGCGCCGGCACGACTT
This sequence comes from Actinomycetota bacterium, assembly GCA_046714835.1. Classification (GTDB taxonomy): domain Bacteria; phylum Actinomycetota; class UBA4738; order UBA4738; family HRBIN12; genus JAJNBA01. The sequence goes on from JBKKAE010000321.1 coordinate 693, forward strand.
CGAGCGGAACGCGAACAGATTCAGTCGGGCTGTCGATCCCTTGGTGCACCAGCCGGATCAGCGCCTCACCAGGTAACTGCTTCCCGGGCCCGAACGCGTGCGATCCCGCCCGGCGCGCTGAGGGGGTCGGCGCGGTTCCGGTCGGGATCGCAGGTGTTTCCGCTGGTCGCCGCTCTGCTAGAACAGCCACATGAGGACGGCGATCAATCCGATCACAGCCAGGATGGTCCAGATCATGTTTGGTCACCTCCTCCTGTTCCGGTTGTCCTACCGTCTTGTCCTACCGTCCGTGTACCCGCTCCCCCAGGGCTCCACACATCCCTGGTCAAGTCGGGAGATCGGGTGACCTTCTGATGGCAGAAGGCGACACCGTGTTCGCGACCGCGGTCCGGCTGCACGGGGCGCTCGCGGGGCAGGTCCTCACGCGGACGGATCTCCGCGTGCCGCGCTTCGCGAGCGCCGACCTGTCCGGTCAGGTCGTGCGTGAGGTCATCTCGCGAGGGAAACACCTCTTGATGCGTACGGACGGCGATGTCTCCGTCCACTCGCATCTCGGGATGGACGGCGCGTGGCGCCTCTACGAGCCGGGCGAGCGTTGGCGAGGACGTGCCTTCGAGGTGCGCGGCGTCCTCGAGACGGAACGACTCGTGGCCGTCGGCGATCGACTGCGTCGACTCGAGGTGCTCCGGACGTCGGCGGAGGCCGACGTGCTGCGCGATCTCGGCCCCGACGTGCTCGGATCGGATTGGGACGCCGCGGAGGCAACCCGCAGGCTCACCGCATCGCCGGAGCGAGCGGTGGGCGATGCCCTCATCGATCAGTCGGTGATGGCGGGGCCTGGGAACGTCTACCGATCGGAGGTGTGCTTCCTCGCGGGCATCGATCCGCGGATCTCGGTTGACACCGTCCCCGAGCCGGCCGCGCTGGTCGACCTCATGAGATCGTCGATGGAACGGAACCGTGGCAGTGGACGTCGCGTGATGACCGACGATCCCCGGCGTGGCCACGAGCTCTGGGTGTACGGCCGCGGCGGGAGACCCTGCCGTCGCTGCCGCACACCGATCCGGTCGTTCATGCAGGGAGACGGGCCGGGGAGGGTCGTGTTCATCTGTCCCCGGTGTCAGGGTGCTTCAGATGTGCCTCTTCGAGCCGAGAGCTAGCACTCGCCGCCTTCATCCTCCATCCTTGCCCCAGGAGCAGGAAGAGGTCTCGTTCGAGCACCTCGGGAGATCACTGCGTGAGGGAACGATGCTGGAGAACGAACCCGGCTCATCGGTGACCGGTATCGGTCGGGACCGCCTATCCACCGCCGCCCCCGAGGCCCTCGTGGTGGTCCGCGACCATCGGATCGAGCTCGCGAACGAGGCCGCGCTGGCGTTGCTGGGCGGCGACCCTGTGGGCCTCGACATCCATGAGCTCCGAACATAGCCGAGGGGGACGGCCGAGGAGGGCCGCCGTGCTCACCGCCGCCCTCCCGCCGTTCATCCTCAAGCCGGCTCGACCCCGCCGCCGATCGACCGGAGCCCCGGTGCCGTCGGCTTCGGCGGCTCTACGCCGGCGAAGCGATCGAACGAGCGCTCGGTGACACGATCCGCGCGCCGTCTGTTGCTCCCGTGTTGCTCGAGCGCTCCGGCCACGTCGTTGAGCTCCGGCCGAAAGGTCGTTGACCTGGAGCGATGGTGGCTCCGGGGGTGGGACTCGAACCCACAACCTACGGATTAACAGTCCGCCGCTCTGCCAATTGAGCTACCCCGGAAGGGTCGGTCACCGATGCTACCGGACCCGCAACCGCGTTCGCGTCTACGATTCGCCTCCGTGACCACCGATCCCGTCCGAGCCCGCTGGTCCGCCGGCGGATCCGCCTTCGCCGCATGGCTCTTGCTCGAGAGTCCCACCTCCGCCGGGGTCATGGCGTCCGCGGGCTTCGACGCCGCCGTCATCGACCTTCAACACGGCCATGCCACGCTCGAGAACCTCCCGTCTCTCATCGCCGCGATCGAACGGACCCCCGCGGTCCCGTTCATCCGCGCGTCCTGGAACTCCCCCGCCGAGCTGATGCGTGCCCTCGACCTCGGCGTCCGCGGCG
>JBKKAE010000322.1:0-2722 GCA_046714835.1 Actinomycetota bacterium
GTAGTCCTGTTCGTGCTCTGGATCACGATCGCGAAGTAGCCCGCCGGGACTACTTCGTAGGTGCGAACGCCACCGCCCCGCCCCGCTGCCGGACGTCGGCAAGCGCCGCCTTGCGCTGCTCGTAGTAGGCGAGGATCTGCAGCTCGACCGCGAGATCGACCGAACGGACCGACACCCCCGGCGGCGCCACGAGCGGGGCGGGGGCGAAGTTCAGGATCGACCTGATCCCTGCCGCGACCATGCGATCGCCGACCTCCTGGACCGCCGTCGCCGGCGTGGCGATGACCCCGATCGCGATCCCTCGCTCCTTCACCAGCTCCGGGAGAGTGTCGACGTGGACGACCTCGAGGTCCCCAACCCGTTCGCCGATCTTGCTCGGATCGACGTCGACGAGGGCAGCGACGCGGAACCCTCGGTCGCCGAAGCCCTTGTAGTTGGCGAGGGCGTGCCCGAGGTTCCCGATGCCCACGATCGCGATGCCCCAGTCCTGGGTGAGCCCGAGCTCTCGCCGAATCTGGTGGATCAGGTAGGCAACGTCGTAGCCCACGCCACGGGTGCCGTAGGAACCGAGATGCGACAGGTCCTTCCGAACCTTGGCCGAGGTGACCCCGGCGGCGGCAGCCAGCTCCTCCGAGGAGGCAACGACGACCCCATCCGCCGCCATCCCGCCGAGCGCCTGGAGGTACCGCGGCAGCCGTCCGACCGTGGCCTCGGGGATCGACCGATCCCTCACGGGCGATTCGACCTCGTGCTCATGAGAAGGGAGCCTAGTCGAAATCCGAGATGCGTTCACAAGTGCACGAGCGCGCCCCGCCAGGCGCTTTCACCCCATGAGGCGGGCGAGCCGAGCGGCGTCGACGGTGATCTCGAAAGCCTCCTCCCCGTCGACCTCGACCACGGGGATCCGGATCCCGTACTCCAGCTCGAGTTCCTCGTCGGCCTCGATGTCGACCTCTTCGAACTCGAACCCGAGGCGCTCGCGCTGGGCGAGGATCGTCTCGCGTGCCACGTCACAGAGATGACATCCCGGACGGGAGTACAGGACGACTCGGTGCATGGGGCGCCTGTCCATACGGCCGATGGTAGCGTCGCGCGCCAAGGACATGAGAGACGGCGACCGAGAGGATCTCGAGCTTCACCGGCGCCTCTCCCGCGGCGACCGAGAGGCGTTCGACGAGCTCTACCGGCGGTATTCCCCTACGGCGTACGGCATCGCCTACCGGCTCACCGGTCAGCAACTGCTGGCGCAAGACGTCGTCCACGATGCCTTCCTCGCCCTCTGGCGGGCGCCGGAGGCGTTCGATGCGGCCCGGGGGGCGTTCCGGAGCTTCTTCCTGGCGCTCGTCCACCATCGCGCGGTCGACACCATCCGGCGTGAGGAGCGGATGCGGGCTCGACAAGATCGGGCAGCGAACCTCGAGCCCGCCGTGGGCGAAGACCCTTCGGAACGCGTCGTCGACGAGGACTTCGTCGCACGACGTCGCCAGGAGGTCCGGGATTCGCTCGCAGACCTCTCAGCTGAACAGCGTCAGGTGCTGGAGATGGCCTATTTCGAAGGCATGACACAGGTCCGGATCGCCGAGAAGCTCGGCATCCCGCTGGGTACGGTGAAGACCAGGACGTTCGCGGCGCTCCACAAGCTGCGCCGCGCCCTCGAGAGGGAGGACTGACAGCTTGGACCGATCGGGATCGCAGTCGGGATCGCAAGTGGATCCGGCGGAGCACGATCGCATCGATGAGCTGATGGCGGGCTATGCCCTCAGGAGTCTCACCGGTGAGGATGCCACGGAGGCGGACCGGCAGCTCTCCGAGCACGTGCCGGGCTGCGCACGATGCCGAGAGACCCTGCTGGCTCTCAGCGTCACCGTGGCCGACCTCGCCTTCGCCGCGGATCCGATCGCGCCTCCGGACACCCTCCTCCCCCGCCTGCATCGCGAGCTCGAACGTCGCGGCGAGCGTCCTCCCGTGGGCCGCTGGGCCGGAGTCGCGGCGGGCGTCGCCGTTGTCCTCGTCGCTGGGGGCCTCGCCGTCTCGCAGGTGCTCCGCGCGGGCGACCTCCAGAAGCAGAACGCGCTCTTCGCACAGGCCCTGCGGTACTCACAGCGTCCCGACGCCGACAGCGCCCGGCTCGTCGGGACCGATGCCGAGGACCCGGCACCGGTGTCGCAGGTGGCCGCGCCCGCTGCCGACCACTTCTTCCTGGTCGGCAGCGACGTCCCGCAGGCTCCGGCGGGGCTCGCCTACGGGATCTGGCTCTCCGACGGCGTGGACGCCGTCTTCGCGGGGACGTTCGTGCCGGGCACGGGGATGACGGTGGTCAAGGTGCCCTTCGATCGATCGAGGTTCGACCGCGTGCTCATCACGCTGGAGGTCGAAGGGGACGTGCCGACGGAGCCCGGTGAAGCCCTGTGGGAGGCGGCCGCGTAGGAGACAGCCCCGGTCACGGCGGGTCCTCCTAGAGCGAGGCGGCTCCGGTGCCCGCCACGTAGAGACCGATCAGCACGATGGCGGTCGCCGACAACACGGGAACGACGCGACTGACGGTGACCCACGAGCGACGGTCCGCGACTCGCCGAACCCGCATCACGCCGAGACCGATGGCGACGAGCGAGGCGGCGAGTCCCACGCTGAAGGCAAGCACGAGCCCCACCCCGTAGGCCGCACGTCCGCGCTGGATCGCGGCGAGCATCACGACCAGCGCGCTCGGTGACGGGAGGACCCC
>JBKKAE010000323.1:0-5324 GCA_046714835.1 Actinomycetota bacterium
CCTCTCGTTCACCCACCAACCGTAGGAGATGCCGACGGGCGGGGCCGTCGGAAACACCGCCCGCCGGCGACGCGCACCGGTGAAGGTGCACGATCAAGTCCTCGGTTCCACCGCCCCGCAAGGGGCGGAAAGGAAACCGGCGGTACCGGGGCGGGTCTGGCGGCACCCCGGCACCCACCGGTCTCGTGCGCAAGCATCGGTCAGTCACCCCACTGCGGGATAGTGGCCGAAGGTCGAAAGTTGGCCGACTTCCGGCTGATACGTTGGCCGACTTATGCGCGACATCGGTCTGGTCGGCGTGCCCTTCTCGGGAAAGTCCACGCTGTTCACCGCCCTCACGCGGGCCGGTTCGCACGGGGGACAAGCCAACGTCGCGGTCGTGCCCGTTCCCGATCCTCGTCTCGCGGTGCTCACGGAGATGGAGCGTTCGAAGAAGACCGTGCCCGCGCAGGTTCGCTTCGTCGACGTCCCGGGCGGCGTCTCGAGCGCGCAGGGCCTCGCGAAGCTCCGAGAAGCAGACGCGCTGGCGGTCGTCGTGCGGTGCTTCGGCGCCGATCGGAAGCCGATGCAGGAGCTCACCGACGTCCGGAACGAGCTCCTGCTCGCCGACCTCGCCGTCGTGGAGAGCGCCTTGGAGAACGCCTCGAAGCGAGCGAGGGGCAAGGGTGGTCCGGAGGTTGACACCCTGCAGCGGGCGAAGGACGCGCTCGATAACGAGCAGCCGCTGCGAGACGCCGGTCTCGCCGACGAAGAGCTGGTGCACCTCAGGGCGATCGCTCCCCTGACCCTGAAGCCGGAGGTCGTCGTCGCGAACCTCGAAGAGGGCGAGGAGTCTCCGGGCGAGCTGGGCGATGCGGTGGGCGTGTACGCATCGATCGAGGCCGAGACCACCGAGATGGACCCGGGAGAGGCCCGGGCTCTGCTCGAAGAGTTCGGCGTCAGCGAACCTGGCTTGGAGCGTGTGATCGAGGCGGGTTACGGAGCGCTGGACCTGATCACCTTCCTCACGACCGGCGATGACGAGACGCGAGCGTGGGAAGTGCGGCGAGGTGCGACGGCACCCGAGGCCGCCAGAGCGATACACACCGACCTCCAGCGAGGCTTCATCCGCGCCGAGGTGATCTCCTACGACGAGCTGGCCGCAGCCGGATCGATGGACGCGGCCAAAGCTGCCGGAAAGGTTCGGGTCGAAGGAAAGGACTATGTCGTCCGTGAGGGCGACATCGTGCACGTCCGCTTCGCGGTCTGAGGCCTACACGCCGCCGATCCCCGACCCCCGACATGCCACCCCTTGCAGGGATCCGAACTCCACCGCTGCGATGACTGAGCCGCCTCGGACGACCTGCCACACACCGTCCCACTCCGTCGTGCCACCCTGCTCCCGGGTCATCTGCTCGATCACGTCGGTCTGCCGGAAACCCGCCATGTTCCCCCGGATGTAGGCGGAGCCCCCAGGGAGGATCCGGGGGCCGTCGGGAGTGGAGAACGGGACCCTGTCATCTGTCGGGCAGTCCAGGACGACTTGGCGAGAACCGGGCTCGCCGTTCCGGACATCGAAGTACGCGAGGAAGTCTCCGCTCCCGTCCGGCCACGTCACGCTGACGCCGACGCCGTCGATCCCGGTGTACAGAGGCGTCGTCGTCCGCGTGACGAACACGTCGGTGCCGCTCTCCGCCAGCACGACGATCGGCGCGCGCGGCGGGACCACGAACAGCGGGTCATTGGAACACTGCACGAGGATGCTCCCCGAACGGCCGGACACCTCCTCGATCCTGGTGAGGTCGGCGGTGGTCCACTCGAACGCCTCCGTGCATCCACGGTACGTCTCTCCTCCGAACGACACCGTCATCACCGGCCACCGACGCGTCGCCTCGCTTCGGCCGAGTCCTTCGATCCGAACGACGACCTCCGCCGATTCCGCAGCACTCGGGGACGGTGACGGCGACGGAGCAGGGGCCCGGTCCGCTTTCGCATGGAGCCCGGCGCTCTCGCACGACTGCCCCTCGATCCGACCGGGAAGCCCGAGCCATACGTCGAGCGTCGCCACCGTCCTTCCTTCACGCTGAACCACCATCGGGACGGGAAGCGGCTCGTCCCGAGGTTGCTTGGGATAGCCGGGTGGGAGGATCTCATCACGCACATGAACATCGACCAGCTGCTCAACTAGTACTGCAGCGTCGATCAGTCGCTCGTTGCTCTCCTCGGCGGCGACCCTCATTACCTTGTCGCCCGCAACGCACTGCAGTTCCGGGTGTGCCCAGAACCCCTCCGGATCGACCACGGTGATCTGTGAATCCGGAACGTTGTTGCAGCCGAGGGTGGCGATCCCCGGTGGGATGGGAAGCTCGAACGATGTTGAACTGGGCTCGAGACGCGCAACCGGGCCAGGACCGAACCCCGGGGCATCGATCCGAAGCTCCCTCGAGGCGTCGGCATCGAACTCCGCGTGGATCCCGTCTGGCTGCGCTCTCACAACCCGCGACTGCCAAACCGGCACTCGGTTGGCACGGCAATCGACGTCGAGCACGTCGACCGGCTCGTAGAGATGAACGAAGATCGAGAACTCTCCTCGCCCCTCGGGCCAGGTCGCGTCAACCTGGATCAGCAAGTCGCCAGGATCCGACGGGAGGATCCCAGCGCTGTTGGACGTGATCGGCTGCGGAACGAGGCCGCCCTCGGGGTACGCGTCGTTGAAGCCCACGCTCAGCTGTTCCGCGTTGGACTCGATCACGACTGGAGCGCCGACCGGGATCGCCGCGTCGAGCGGTCCGAACATCGCGCTGGGGAACGCGTTCCCCATACCCCACCCCTTTCCGCCCTGCACGGGGATCAACGCTTCGACAGTCCCGAATCGAGCCAGCGCCTCCGGGGCGTCGGCTTGTCCGGGCTCCGCACGCACGCTGATCGAGAGCGACGGCAACCCCGTAGACACGTCTCCATCAGACGGGAGTGGGGTGCGCCGTAGCGTGGGAGAGAACGCGTTCCAGACGAACGCTCCAGCCGCGACGAAGACCGCGAAGGCGACGGCTCCCGCGACCAGTCTCTCTCTCCGCGACCGATGGCCCTCCGGTGAGGGACCACGCTCGATCCGTTCTCGAACCGTGGGCTCGTCCACCTCGACATCGCGGAGCTTCCTCAGCTCCCGCTCCCAGCGCTCAGGCATCGTCGATCTCCTCGCCGCCGAGCAGCTCCCGCAGCCGCTTCCGTCCTCGATGGATGTGGACCCTGACCGTGGGCGGCGCCGTTCCCATCCTCCGAGCCACCTCCCGGACGTCCAGGTCGAGCACGTGCCGCAGGACGATCGCGGCGCGCTGGTTCGGCGACAGCCGCCGGAGCGCGTCGATCAGTCCGCTCAACTCAGGCGGCGGCGCCTCCGCGTCGGCTGGCGCCGGGCCTTGCCTGCGTTCGGCCCTGAGCTCGTCGTTCGCGAGCCGGAACGCCGTCCGGTAGATCCACGCGATCGGATCGCGGATCGTTCCCGTCCTCGCCAACGCTCGTGCGAACGCTTCCGCCATCGACTCCTCCGCGATATCTCTTCGGCCACCGGTGTAGGCGTACAGCGTGCGGAACACTCCGGGACCCGCCTCACGGAACAGCGCATCGAAGTCATGAGCCTCAGTGGTGCGCTCCTCGGTCAGCGAGACCTCCGCGATCGCCTGCACCTCGGACGATAGAGGGCCACGGGTGCCCCTTCGTTTACGCGGAGCCGTTCTTCCCGAGGAGGAATCGTGCCGCCGTCGGACCCTTGCCCTTGAGGTTGACGATGTGCACGTCGGAGAACACGTAGCGATCGCCCAGCCGTCGGTAGATCGTGTCCGATACCTGGATCTCGTGCGGTACGCCGTTCGATTCCATGCGCGCCGCCATATTCACGGTGTCGCCCCAGAGGTCGTACGCGAACTTCCGTTGGCCGATCACGCCGGCAACGGCGGGCCCTGTAGCCATCCCGATCCGGACGCGCATCTGGTCCCCGTTCGGCCATCGCATCTGGGCGATCTCGTCCCGCATCGCGAGCGCCATCTGCGCGGCGACCTCGACATCGTCCTCGCGTGGCTCGGGGACGCCCGCGACCGCCATGTACGCATCACCGATCGTCTTGATCTTCTCGAGCCCGCACCGCTCCGCGATCGCGTCGAACCGCGTGAACACGTCATCAAGTACCGCCACGATCTCAGGCGGATCCGTCGTTCCGGCCTGCTTCGTGAACCTCGACTTGTTCGCCGAGTCCTGGATGATGAAGAGCGCTCCGATGTTGTGAATCAGGATGAGCGCGAGCCCCACCAACGCCGAGTAGCGGAACTGCAGCCTGCTGAGGATGTACGCGAAGATCAGGATCAGCATGTTCCCCGCGTACGCCCGATCGGGACGAGAGTCCTCGACGAGCGCCCGGTGGATCACCCAGACGAGGCCGCTCAACAGGATGGCCGCAGAGATGAGCGTCTGCCACATGCGCCGGTAGTTCGGTAGATACGTCAGGGCGAAGCTCACAAGGCCGATGGGCACCCCCAGCCCGTACCGGATCAGCGCGTCGCGAGCGAGCGATCCCTCTTCAACTACGAGAGGCGCGAGCGGGCCCAAGGCCGCCCACGTGATCGCCCCCAGCACCGTCGCGATCCGGATGTACTGAAGGTTCGTGTCGAAGTACTCGTCCTGGAACTTCAGCGTCCAGGGGTACAGCTCAGGAGCCTGATCCCGGAAGTTGCGGAACACCACGCAGCACGCTCAGCGACCTCGTCGGATGCTGCAGCCAGGAGATGCGTAGAGCGGCATGGCCGCGAATGGTGCCACAGGACGCGCGGTAACAACCAGGGCGTTTGGGATGCCCGTACCACCAGGGATACACTGCGTTTTCATAGTCTGAACTTGTACACTCACCGGCTGTGGCGGACTACCGGATCGGGCAGGCGGCAGAAGCAATCGGTGTCAGGGTCGAGACCCTCAGGCGCTGGGAGCGCGACGGGAAGCTCACGACCGTGCGCACGGCGGGTGGTCAGCGGCTGGTGCCGGCGACGGAGGTCGCGCGGCTCCTCGCGCAGCGTAGAGCCGCACCGCCGCAGGGTGGCGTGAGCCGGCGAAACGCCTTCGCCGGTGTCATCACCAAGGTCACGCGCGACAAGGTCTCGACGCTCGTCGAGATCCAAGCCGGGCCGCACCGGGTCGTCTCGTTGATCACACGCGAGGCCGCCGACGAGCTCCGACTCGAGCCTGGGATGGAGGCCGTGGCCACCGTGAAGGCAACAAGTGTGATGGTCGAGCTCCCTCGGTGAGGACCGCGACGGCGACGGTCGCCGAGCGTCGGGCGCCGTTCCGGATCGGTGTTGGCG
>JBKKAE010000324.1:0-5562 GCA_046714835.1 Actinomycetota bacterium
CGATCGTGCCCTCGTCTGCGCGTCCGAGTGTCACCGGTTCAGAGGGGAGGTCGTCAGCGTGGCCCGCGAACACGATCGTGCCGTCGTCGTCCCAGGCCACGCCACCGGGTGAGAAGGTCGCGGCGGTGGCGTCGTCGCCTCGGGCGGGGAGCGGACCCACGGCGGTCGCGAGCGTCGCCGCCACCGCCGCTCCGCGCGCCATGCGAGCAGCCTAGCCTCGTGTCCACGGGTGGGCGCCCGCGAGGCGGATCAGTCGGATGGAGGCGGCGCGACGACCAGCAGGACCACGGCGGGTTCCTCCGAGGCGTTCCGCATCGTCAGCTCAAGGCCCGCCGGCACATCCACCGCCTCCCACTGCTTCATGCGGGCGCGACCCTTCCCGACCTGGGTCGCGACCTCACCGGCGAGCACGACGACGATCCCATCGGCGTTATCGTCGCGGATCGGACCCACCCCCTGCGCGCCTTGGAGGCAGACGATCTCCGACCACAGGCGCTCTCCCTCGGTGAGCGTCCGCCGGCGCGGTTCGTCGTCGGCGAAATGGACGAGGTCCCGTATGTTCAGCGTCTTCACGGGCCTCAGGGTACCGGTGTCTGCCGTTGTGTCCGGGCTACACTGCTGCTTCTGCGCTAGGCCGGACGAAGGAGGCTGCACCCTGTGACGACGTTCTCGTTCTCCACGGAAACACCCGTGGCGGTGAAAGCCGGCGTCTTGATCCTGCCGGTCTTCCAGGGACCGGAGTTCGGTCCCGGGGTCAAGGAAACGGGCCTCGAGCAGGCCTATCGCGATGCCAAGCTCACCGGTAAGAAGGGTGAGTCCCTGCTCGTCACCAAGCGGAACGGCGACCGCTTCGCGGCCGACGCCATCCTCCTGCACGGCGTGGGCGAACGCCGAGACTTCGACGTCCCGACGATGCGCAAGGCTCTCGGGCGGATCGCTCCGTCGATCGGCCGCTTCGGGCACGCCGCCACCACGTTCTCTCAGGCGGTGAAGGGCGACGTGGGCGAGGTCTCGCAGGCGGCCGCAGAGGGCCTGGGTCTGGGTGGCTATCGCTTCGATCGTTACAAGTCCACCAAGGATCACAAGCCGCTGACGAAGGTCACGGTCGTCGGGGGGAACAAGGCGGATGCGAAAGCGGGGCGGAAGGCCGTCCGCGGCGCCGAAGTCATCGTGGATGCGGTCGCCTGGGCGCGCGATCTCGTCAACACGCCGGCCGGTGACCTTCCCCCCGCGCAGCTGGCGCGCGAGGCGCAGGCGATGGCGAAGGCGGAAGGGCTGACGTGCAAGGTATGGACGGAGGCCGAGCTCAAGAAGCGTGGGTTCGGCGGCATCCTGGGGGTCGGGCAGGGGAGTGTGAACCCGCCTCGGCTGATCGAGCTGTCCTACAAGGGCGCTGGAGGATCGACCCCTATCGCCCTCACGGGCAAGGGCATCGCGTTCGACTCGGGCGGGCTGTCGATCAAGGACGCGAAGGGCATGGAGACGATGAAGATCGACATGGGCGGGGCCGCGTCGATCCTCGCGACGATGAAGGTGATCGCCCGGTTGAAGCCGAAGATCAACGTGATCGCCGCGATCCCCTCGGCCGAGAACATGCCCGGGGGCGCGGCGCAGAAGCCCGGTGACGTGATCAAGCACTACGGCGGGAAGACATCGGAGGTTCTGAACACCGACGCGGAGGGGCGGCTGATCCTCGCCGATGCCCTCGCGCTGCTCGCAGAGAAGAAGCCCTCGTGCATCGTGGACACGGCGACACTCACCGGCGCGTGCATGGTCGCTTTGGGCACCGACATCACGGGTGCGATGGGCAACGACGACGCGCTCGTCGAAGAGATCGTCCAGGCCGGCCGCTCGACCGGCGACTGGATCTGGCCGTTGCCGTTGCACAAGGAGTACCGGCGGCTGATCGATTCGAACATCGCCGACATCAAGAACATCGGCGATCGCTGGGGCGGCGCGATCACGGCGGCGTGGTTCCTGGCCGAGTTCGTCGGCGACGTGCCGTGGGTGCATCTGGACATCGCCGGCCCGGCCTTCTCCGAGAAGGGCAACGACCTGGGGCCGAAGGGCGCGACGGGCGTTCCCGTCCGAGCCCTCGTCCGCTTCGTGCTCGACCGGGCGGCGTGACCCCGGAGGAAGAGGCTCCGCGGTCCGGAACGGTGCTGGGCGTTTTCGCCCATCCGGACGACGCCGAGATCTGCGCTGGGGGAGTGCTCGCGAAATGGGCGGCCGCCGGCCGCGACGTGCATCTCTTGATCCTCACGAACGGCGATCGCGGGTCGCAGGATCCGGCGCAGGACCGGGCGGAGCTGGCCGCCACGCGGATCCGAGAGACGGAAGAGGCGGCCAAGGTGCTCGGTCTCGCCAGCGTTCTGGTCGGCTCGATCTCCGACAGCGAGCTCCGGAACACCGAAGAGGTGCGCGAGGGCGTCGTGCGCCGGATCCGGGAGGTCCGCGCCGAGACGGTCGTGGCGTGCGATCCGACCGCGGTGTTCTTCGAGAACAGGTACTACAACCACTCCGACCATCGCGCCTCGGGCTTCGTCGCGCTGGACGCGTGCTACCCGGGGAGCGGGAACCCGCACTTCTTCCCCGAGCAACTCGTCCAGGGTCTCGAGACGCAAGACGTCTTCGACCTCTGGCTCGGATGGACGAACGAGCCCAACCATGTGGAGGACATCTCGGGCTACCTCCCGGCGAAGGTGGCGGCCCTGGCGAAGCATGACAGCCAGTTGTCGGAGGGGATCCGCTTCTTCGAGGACTTCCTGGGCAAGGACGCGGTCGAATCAGGACAGAAGATCGGCGTCGTGCACGCCGAGGAGTTCCGGGTACTCGACCTGAGCTAGCACCCGCTCAGGCTTCGACGGTCAGAGCCCCGCGCATGCCCGAGGTGGCGCCGAACTTGCAGGTGAACGCGAGCAGGCCCGAGCGCGGGAAGACGACCTCCACTTCATCCCGTGATCGGACACCGCAGTCGAGGTCGATCTGCTGCCCCGGCACGCTGAAGTTGTGGGCGCGGATGCCTTCGTTCTCGAGCTCGATGGTGACGGTCGCTCCGGGAGGGGCCTTCAAGACCGTTGGCCCGAAGTAGTCCTCGTCCATCTCCATCTCGATCGTGCCTCCATCCACGACGCGGCGCGTCCCGTGGAAGTTGACCCCGTGTCCATCGATCATGATGTGGTCTCGCTCGAGCTTCTCGGGTTCCAAACCGCCGCGTCGCATCCGGCCGACCCCGTACTTCGTGTAGCCGGCGCCGTCGGTTCCCGGTTGGCAGGGGAAGGTCTCGGGGCCCAGCAAGGACACGCTATCCGGGGAGGCCGGAGGACTGATCCCCATCCCCCCGTAGCCGGCTCGCGACTCGTCGACAGTTCCACCGTTGCCGTTGCTCTGACAGGCGGTGAAGACGATCCCGATGGCGAAGACGACAGCCGCGATCCCGGTACGCCGCACGAGCCTCCCCTCCAGACGCGACCCGCGACGCTACCACGAGGCCTCGTCGGGCAAGGAAACGCAACGCGCTCGAACGGCGTCTGGCTCCGATCTCAGCGAGGGAGGGCGCCGACCGCGACGATCACGTCGTGGAAGTCGTTCAGCGGGTCGGGGAACCGGCGCGCGAACGTCGTCCGGGCTCGCTCGAGGAACGAGGCCCAGCCCGATTCGCCGAGCATGTTGCGGGCGAAGCGACCCACCGCCCAGGTCCCCAGGCCCTCGACGAGGTCGTCTCGCGGATACGTCCACTGATAGCGCTTGCGCTCGGTTCGGATGTTCCGGAACCCGGCCTTGCGGAACGCGTCCTCGATCGCCTGGGGGTTCTTGAAGCGATCGTGGCCCGGGGCGGCACCCGCGTAGGCGGGAGCCAGCAGGTCTCGGGGGATGACGGTCTCGATGAGCTCGATCCAGGTGTCCTGGAACGCGTCCTTGCCGTCCGACCACGTCGTGAAGCCGATCCTGCCACCGGGCGCGAGGACGCGCGTGATGTCGAACAACGCCGTCTCGACCTTGGCGAATTGCGCGAACACGAAGTTGCCGAGGACGACGTCGAACGTCCGATCGCGGAAGGGCAGATCGAGTGCCTCGGCGGCCACGATGGGGAGCGAAGGGCGCTCGCGGTGCGCGACGGAGAGCATGCCCAGCGAGCGGTCGATCCCCACGACCTTCGCGCCGGTCCGCGCGACCTCGTCGGCCGCCGCGCCCGTGCCCGTGCCGACATCGAGGACCCGCTCTCCTTCGCAGACCGCGAGCGTCCCGACGAGGTCGCGCGCCGCCTCCGCGAAGCGGGGTGCGTGCACGCGTCCGTACGTCTCCGCGACGTCGTCGTAGGAACGCCAGTCCTCCATCCGCGCAGCCTACCCGGTGCGTTCCGGACGCCCGGAGGCAGTCTCCGAGAGCGCCACGGATAGACTGCCGCGCGATGCGAGCGTGATCGGGGTCGCGGGCGTCATGGCCGTCGTCCTGGCCGAGGCGGTGGCCGGAGCGACGCTCTTCCTGTGGGTGAGTCCGCTCTGGGCCGAGGTGAAGCGCGGCTTCTTCAAGCTCCTCGGCGTGATCCTCACGGTGCTCGCCGTTCTCATGTGGCTCTCGGTCGAGTCGGCCGTGGTCGCTCGGTTCTCCTCCGGCGGCGCGCTGCGTGCGGCGACGATCGCGGCCGTCGTGGCGACCGGGGTGTGGACCGTGCTGCTGTTCGCGCGGCAGCCGGCGGCCTCCCGTGTCGTGGGGTTGCTCAGCGTGCCCGCGTGGCTCGCGGTGCTCGTCTGGATGGGTGGCGCCGGCCGCCAGTCGTATCCCCTCGCGCTCTTCCAGCTGGCGGCCGGCGCCGCCTTGCTGGGAGCGGCGACGGACGGTCTGCTCCTCGGCCACTGGTACCTAACCGACCGGAAGCTGCCGCGAGGCCCCATCGACCGTGTGACGACGATCCTGCTGGTGTCGGTGGTCGTGGCTGCCGTCGCCGTGATCACCGCGGGGTTCTCAGGGGTCGAGACGTCGGCGTCGATCAACCCGCTGCTCACCGCAGGTGCATTGGCACCGTGGATCGCACTCGGCATGGTGGCCGCCACGGCGCTGATCGCCTGGCTCGTGAAGGCCGTCCTCAAAGGCGAGCGGGCCTCGGCCGTGCAGTCGGCCACCGGCTTCTACTACCTCGCGGTGGTGACGGCGTTCACCGCCGAGGTGGCCGTGAAGACACGGTTCCTCGATCCCTCCTTCGGGCCGGGGGGCTGATGCCCGAGGCGGTGATCGTCGCCGGGATCGTCGTACAGGTCGTCGTGTGGCGCATTGTCGTGCGCGACCGTCTTCCGTTCTGGCCCACGACCGCAGTCACGTTCACGGTCCTCGGGATCGCATCGCTCCTCACCGGTGATCCGAG
This sequence comes from Actinomycetota bacterium, assembly GCA_046714835.1. GTDB lineage: Bacteria > Actinomycetota > UBA4738 > UBA4738 > HRBIN12 > JAJNBA01. The sequence goes on from JBKKAE010000324.1 coordinate 5,363, forward strand.
CTGTTGTCGGGAGACAGACGTCGCCGTCGCCGCCGGAGTGGGCATCGCGTCGGGGACGGCCCTGTACGGTGCCACCCGGCTGGTCGTCGGCATCGCCACCCGGTATCCGCGACTCGATCGAGCGGTGGTCGACGTCTATCGCCGAACGCAAGAGACCTCGTTCTTCATCGCCCTCGCGCTCACGCTCGCGATCGCGGTGC
>JBKKAE010000325.1:0-7583 GCA_046714835.1 Actinomycetota bacterium
ATCGCCGCTGGTAGACTGCCCGGCGCCGACGTCTGATGACGTCGAGCACGCACGTCCGAGGACCGCGACGGCGGGGTCCCAGGCCGCGAGGCCGGGCCGCCCACGGGAAGATCCGGACGGAGGAAGAAACCACAGATCGGGAGGGATACGTGCCTGTCGTCACCAGGCGGGAGCTCCTCGAGGCCGGCGTGCACTTCGGCCACCAGACCAGACGGTGGAACCCGAAGATGCAGCGCTACCTGTTCGGAGAGCGATCCGGGATCTACATCATCGACCTCGAGAAGTCCCTCGCGGGCATCGAGGAGACGTACGAGTTCGTTCGCGACCTCGGTCGCCGCCGCGGAACGGTCCTGTTCATCGGCACGAAGAAGCAGGCCCAAGAGGTCGTGGAAGAGCACGCGAACCGCGTGGGCATGCCGTTCGTCAACCATCGGTGGCTGGGCGGCATGTTGACGAACTTCACCACGATCTCGCGCCGGCTCATCCGCCTGCGAGAGCTGCGTGAGATGGAGTCTTCCGGGGCGATGGACAACCTGCCCAAGAAGGAAGTGATCCGTCTCCAGCACGAGCGAGAGAAGCTCGAACGGAACCTCGGCGGGATCCAGGCGCTCGAGCGCCTCCCGGATGCGGTGTTCATCGTCGACACCAAGAAGGAGCAGATCGCGGTCACCGAGGCACGGAAGCTCGACATCCCCGTGATAGCGATCGTCGACACGAACTGCGATCCCGACGAGGTGGACTACGTGATCCCCGGCAACGACGACGCGATCCGCGCCGTCAGCCTGGTCACCCGCGTGATCGCCGACGCCCTCACCGAGGGATACGGGATGGCGAAGGACGAGGTGGTCCAGAAGGTCGTCGCTCGCCGGCCCACGGCCGCCCCGCGCCGGTCCACGACCGCCGCTCCCGGACCCGCGGACGAAGACGTGCCCTCGCCGGAGGACGCGGCGAAGATCGCCGCCAGCACGGTCTTCGAGCCCGATCTCCCCGAACAGGAGCCCGAGGTCGTCGTCGAGCCCGACGAAGAACCGGCCACCGATGCGACACCCGGTGACACGAAAGCGGAGAACGCCGGATGAGCGACATCTCGGCAGACCAGGTGAAGAAGCTCCGCGAGCTCACCGGTGCGGGGATGATGGATTGCAAGCGAGCGCTCCAGGAGACGGAAGGCGACGTGGAGAAGGCGATCGAGCTGCTCCGCGAGAAGGGACTGGCCTCCGCCGCGAAGCGGGCCGGCCGCGCCGCCAACCAGGGTCGCATCGACAGTTACATCCACTTCAACAACACCGTGGGTGTCCTCGTCGAGGTGAACAGCGAGACGGACTTCGTCGCGAACACGGATGAGTTCTCGAAGTTGGTGAAGGACATCGCTCTTCACATCGCAAGCCCGGCCGCACCCCGCTGGCTCGCCCGCGAGGAGGTTCCCACCGAGGTGGCGGAGCAGGAGGAGCACATCGCTCGCGTGCAGGCCAAAGAATCGGGGAAGCCGGACAACGTGATCGACCGGATCGTCGAGGGGAAGCTGAAGGCCTTCTACGAGGACTCGGTCCTCCTCGAGCAGCCGTTCGTCAAGGACGACTCGAAGACCATCCAGCAGCTGCTCGACGAGGTGGGCGCCAGGGTCGGGGAGAAAGTTGCCGTCCGCCGGTTCGTCCGATACAAGCTGGGTGAGTTCACCGAAGGTTGACGGCACGAGGGCGATCACGAGGGGAGCACACGCGAACGTGACGGAACGAGCCGGGAGGACCGGGTACCACCGCGTCCTCCTCAAGCTCTCCGGCGAGGCGTTCGCGCAGCCCGAAGGCTCGGGGATCAGCACCGAGGCGACCGCGCTGATCGGCCGGCAGCTCGCCGAGGTCGTGGATCTCGGCGTACAGATCGCGGTCGTGGTCGGTGGCGGGAACATCTGGCGCGGGCGGCAGGCGCCGGCGATCGAGCGGAGCCGGGCCGACTACATGGGGATGCTCGGCACGGTGATGAACGCCCTGGCGCTGCATGACGCCCTCGAGAAACTCCACGTCACGACGCGGGTGCAGACCGCGATCGCGATGACCCAGCTGGCGGAACCGTTCATCCCGCTCCGTGCGCGACGCCACCTCGAGAAGGGCAGGGTGGTGATCTTCGCCGCCGGACTCGGTGTGCCGTACTTCTCGACCGACACCTGTGCCGCGCAGCGTGCCCTGGAGATGGGCGCCGAAGCGCTCCTCAAGGGCACCAAGGTCGACGGCGTCTACACGGCCGATCCGAAGGTCGTGCCCGGCGCTTCCCGCCTCGACACGATCGAGTACGTGGACATCCTCCGTGAGGGCTACCAGGTGATGGACGCGACGGCGATCTCCTTGTGCATGGAGAACAAGCTGCCGATCATCGTGTTCGACCTCTGGGAGGAAGGCAACATCCGGCGGGTGGTGACGGGTGAGCCGGTCGGCTCGCTGGTCCACGGGGGCGCGAGATGACCGTCGACTCCACACTGAAGGAGGCGGATCACAAGATGGAGCAGGCTCTCGTCCACATGCGCGAGGATCTGTCGTCGGTCAGGACCGGACGCGCCTCCGGAGCGGTGCTCACCCGGATCATGGTCGAGTACTACGGAACGCCGGTCGCGCTGAACCAGCTGGCATCGGTGAACGTTCCCGAGCCCAGATTGCTCGTGATCCAGCCGTTCGACAAGAACTCGATCCCGCAGATCGAGAAGGCGATCCAGCAGAGCGATCTCGGGATCACGCCGTCGAACGACGGGCAGGTGGTCCGTCTCGCGTTCCCGCCGCTCACGGAAGAGCGCCGGAAGGAGCTCGTCAAGCAGGTGCATCACCGGGCGGAGGAGGGCCGCGTCGCCGTCCGGAACGTCCGGCGACATGCCAAGGATGATATGGAGAAGCTTGAGCGAGAGCATTCCATCTCGGAAGATGAGCTCTCGAGGGGAGAGAAGGAGCTCCAGAAGCTAACGGACCGGTACGTGGCCGAGATCGATGAGATCCAGCGCCACAAGGAATCTGAGCTCATGGAGGTCTAGTGCCCGACGACGAGCGCGAGAGCGACGACCTGTTCGAGGATCTCGACAAGTTCTTCGCCCCCATCAAAGACGTCGAGTGGGACGAGCCGGAAGAAGACGCCGCCCCGGTCGGCGAGATGCCCGGTGAGGAGCACGTCGTCGTCCGCCCCGAACCCGAACCCGTCGTGACCGTGTCGCCCGTGGGGGACCAGGCATCGAACGCGGCCGCCGCCTTCGAGGGTGACGACGAGGAAGACGAGGATTCAGGCGACTGGTACGACACCGCGTCGCTCGATCCGGTCGATCAGGCTCTCGGCGGGGGCCCGAGGGACGAGGGCGACGACGAGCTCGTCGGGGCTCCCGCGGAGCTGGCGCGACCGGACGAAGACCAGGGTGATCTCTTCGCGCGGCCTGCCGCGGAGGACGACTGGCCCACCGAGGGGCAAGAGACGGACAGGCCGACGGAGGCGGAGCTCGAGGAGGCGGCGGCCCACTTCGCGGATCCTCTCGGAGGTCAAACAGGTCAGGCGCCTGCTCCTCGCGTCGTGCAGATCGACGAGGAGAACGCGGCCGACCTGATGGATGAGCTCGGTGCCGAGCCGTACCCGGCGGAGCCGGGAGACGAGGACGACTTCGCGGCCATGGCCGAGGAGGAGCCCTCGCGAACGATCGTCGTCGGCGCGGAGGGGCTCGGCGGACCCAGCTGGCAGGAGCCGGCGGCCGTCGAGGTCGGAGCCGACCTCGACCGCCGTGGCTCTGAGCGGGACGTGCCGGCCGCGTTCCTCACCGGCATCATCCTCGCCGGGGTCGCGCTCGTGGCGCTGCTGATCGGCGAGGGCGTCTTCGCGCTCGTCGCCGCCGTCGTCGCCCTGATCGCCCAGGGCGAGCTGTACGGGGTCATGGTGAAGCACCACCGCCAACCGGCGACCGCCGTGGGACTGGTGAGCGGCGCTCTGGTGCTGGCAGGCGCGTACTACCACGGGGAGGCGGGGCTCCTGTCGATGCTCTCGCTCGGCTTGCTCGCGACCTTCCTCTGGTACATGACGGTCCCCGCGCCTCACCGCAAAGACATCGTCGGGAACATCGGTCTCACGCTGCTCGGGCTGCTCTGGATCCCCGGACTTGCCGGCGCGTTGTTGATCATCCTGACCACGTTCGACACCACGGTCGTGGTCGCGGTGATCGGTCTCACGTTCGTCTTCGACACCCTGGCCTTCCTCACCGGCTCCGTGTGGGGTGGATCGTTCATCCAGCGGCCGCTCGCGCCGGCCACGAGCCCGAAGAAGTCGGTGGAAGGACTGCTCGTGGCGTCGCTGGGAACCGTGGTCGTCGCGGCCGCGTTCGTGACCGCGTTCGTCGACGCAGCGCCGGGGATCTTCGTAGACGGTCGGCTGAACGCCGTGCTGCTCGGCCTCATCGTCTCCCTCGCCGCCACCTTCGGCGATCTCGCGGAGTCGCTGGTCAAGCGAGACATCGGCGTGAAGGACATGGGCAGCGTCCTCCCGGGGCACGGCGGTGTGCTCGACAGGATCGATTCGCTCCTGTTCGTGGCTCCCGCCGCCCTGTTCCTCCTGCGCATCATCGCCTTCTAGCGTTCTGGTCGGCCGCTGCTTGTTCCCTTGCGGTCGGGGGTAGTCTGTTGTCGATGCGGACGGTCACCATCCTCGGTTCGACGGGATCGGTCGGGACCCAAGCGTTGGACGTGGTCCGGCGCAATCCCGAGCGCTTCAAGGTCGTCGGCCTGTCCGTCGCGGGCACGAACCAAGAGCTGCTGATGGGGCAGATCAGAGAGTTCCTGCCTCCCGTGGTCGCGATCGCGGACGAGGCAGCGGCCGATGAGGTCAGGAACAATCTCGGATCGGTCCGAGGCGTGGAGCTCCGGAGCGGGACGGACGCCGCCGAGCGACTGGCCGCCGAGACCGAGGCCGACATCGTGCTGAACGCCCTGGTCGGGTCCTCGGGCCTGGGGCCGACGCTCGCCGCGCTGCAGAACGGCAAGACCGTGGCGCTCGCGAACAAGGAATCGCTCGTCGTGGGCGGCGAGCTGGTGATGGACCTGATCAAGGGTGAGCCCGAACGCCTTCTCCCGGTGGACTCCGAGCACGCGGCGCTCGCGATGGCGCTCCGCGGCGAGCGCCGCGAGGACCTGAAGCGCGTGATCATCACGGGATCGGGAGGTCCGTTCCGAGGCTGGACCGCGACGGAGCTCGCCAAGGCTTCGATGAAGGAGGCCCTCCAGCACCCGGTGTGGTCGATGGGGCCGAAGATCACGATCGATTCGGCGACGATGATGAACAAGGGTCTCGAGGTGATCGAGGCGCACTACCTCTTCGGCTTGGAGTACTCCCAGATCCACGTGCTGATCCATCCGGCGGGCGTGGTGCACGCGATCGCCGAGTTCCGTGACGGCTCGATGCGTGCCGAGATGGCGTCGGCGGACATGCGCCTGCCGATCCAGCAGGCCTTGGCTTGGCCGGAGCGGCTCCCGACCGGCGTGGCCCCGCTCCCGCTCACGGAGACGCCGCTCACTTTCGAACCGGTGGACCACGAAGCGTTCCCCGCGGTGGACCTCGCGTACCGCGTCGGTGGCCTCGGCCTCACCTTCCCCGCGGTGATGAACGCGGCCAACGAGGTCGCCGTGATGGCCTTCCTCGACGGGAAGATTTCACTCCCGCGGATCGTGGAGATCGTGCAGATGATCGTCGACGAACACGAACCACCCTCGGTCGTTTCGGTCGTGCATATCGAGCGGGCGGATGCACGGGCCCGCCGTCGCACGGCGGAGATCATCGAGGCTCGCTAGGTGGGGAGCGTCTTCGCGATCGCCGGGTTCCTGGCGTTGATCGTCTTCGTCGTCATCCCGATCCACGAACTCGGTCACATGCTCGTGGCGCGTCGTTTCGGTTTCAAGGTGACGGAGTACTTCGTCGGTTTCGGACCGAAGCTCTGGTCGAGGAAGCCCGGCGAGATCGAATACGGGATCAAGGCGATCCCCGCGGGCGGCTACGTGAAGATCGCCGGGATGAACCCCTATGAGTCCATCGCCCCCGAGGATCTGCCTCGCGCGTACGGGTCGAAGCCGATCTGGCAGCGAGCGCTGGTGATCCTCGCGGGACCGCTCTCGCACTTCCTGGTGGGGGCCATCTTGTTCTTCGCTCTGTTCGCCACGTACGGCGACTCGACGACGCAGGTGGTGGTGGTCGGCGAGGTCGCGTCAACACTCGGCAACCATCCATCTCCCGCTGCGGAAGCGGGACTGCGGCCGGGCGACGTCGTCCTCCGCGTCGGGGATCTCGACAACCCGACCCCCGACACCCTCGGGCGGTACGTGACGAGGTACGCGCGCGAACATCCCGGCGAGCCCCTCGAGTATGTGATCGAACGCGGCGGGCGTCGGCTCACGCTCCCGATCGTTCCCCAGCTCGTGACCGAGGGTGGGCAGACGAAGGGGAGGATCGGATTCACCCTCGGGGCGGAGCCTCTCTCCGTTCCCGAGGCGGCAGCCGTGTCGGTCCGGTACGTCGGCGCGACGACCTGGAACGCGGTCACCACGATTCCGAAGATCTTCACCGAGGGCGTGGGCCGGACGTTCTCGGTCCTGTTCAGCGACGACCCGCGTCGTGCGGACGATCCCACCAGTCTCGTGGGCGTGAGCCGGCAGGTGGGTGACGCGGGCGATCGGGGTGACTGGGGTACCTTCCTCGCCTACGCGGGGTACGTCACGATCTTCATCGGCATCGTGAACCTCATCCCCCTGCCTCCGCTGGACGGCGGCCATCTCGCCCTGCTGGTCTGGGAGAAGTTCACGGGACGTCAGGTCGACTATCGGAGGCTCATACCGGTCTCGGCCGCGGTGATCGTCTTCCTCTCCATCTTCGCGATCGCGACGGTCTTCCTCGATATCACGGAGCCGTTGCCCGTCATCTAGGCGCTTCCCTCGCGCCCCGCCACGATTTCTCCATCCCCACAGGCCACGCCGGCAAGGACCTGGTGGATACGATGACCGCGTGTCCCCACAGACCGTGCTCGTTGTCGAGGACGAGGATGCGATCGCCGAAGCCGTTCGGGCCCGTCTCCAGAGCGAGGGGTACCGGGTCGTGGTCGCGTCCGACGGGCCCGAGGCGATCCGCAGCCATGCCGAACATCGCCCCGACCTGGTCGTGCTCGACCTGATGCTGCCCGGGATGGACGGGCTCGAGGTGTGCACGCGGATCCAGCGGGACGGGTGGACACCGGTGCTGATGCTGACGGCCAGGACGGAGGAGGCGGACAAGGTCGCCGGCTTCGCCGTCGGCGCCGACGACTACCTCACCAAACCTTTCAGCCTTCGGGAGCTCACCGTTCGGGTCCAGGCGATCCTGCGGCGGCGGGAGCGGATCGAGGGGTCATCGGAGGGTGAACCGATCGATCGACTCGGGCTGCTGGTGGATGCGAAGCGGCGCCGCGTCGAGGTGGACGGCGCCGAGGTCCCGCTGACACCGCTCGAATTCGAGATCCTCTACGCGCTCGCTCGCGAGCCGGGCGTCGTGCTCTCTCGGGATCAGCTGATGGATCGCATCTGGGGGTACCGCGACCATGCGGGTGGACGGGT
>JBKKAE010000326.1:0-2954 GCA_046714835.1 Actinomycetota bacterium
TTCGGCGATGGCGCGTGCGCTTCGCGATGTCGGTACAGGTCGATCGCCAGCATGGCGATGATCACGGCGAGGAGTGCGATCCACGCTCCGGCCGGGACGTCGAGATCGACGAAGTTTGATCGGTCAGCGTCGGCTGCGGCGAGGATCAACGGGAGATCCTTTCGACGGTCTCCAATGAGAGAGAGCTGCCGTCCTGACGACCGATCCCGAGGCGCTACTCCCTTCGACTCGCACAGTTTGCCGGATCGGCCGACCGGCTGGCAAGGCGAACGAGTTGACTCACCGGAAATGTCCTCCTGGCACCCGCTGCCTCATCTACGTTCGAGGGTGTCGGCATTCGACAGTACATCCGGGTTCATGGGCCCGTCCCCGGTACGATCTGCTGTGGGACTCAAGGGCGAGGTGCAGACAACGGCGCGGAGTTCCAGGCACAGTTCCACTACCACGTCCTCGATGCTGGGATCGGCCACGTCTACATCAAGCCCAGCAACGCCGCGGCTGAACGGCAAGGTCGAACGGCCACCGCATCGACGCCGAGGAATTCTACCGGATGCTCGAAGGCGTCGTGATCGACGACACCGAGTTGTTCAACGAGCCGCCTCTAGGAGTGGGATACCTTCTACAACTTCAACTGACCTCACGGATCTCTCGGGGGCCAGACGCCCTATGGGAGGCTTCGGCAGAAGACCAGGAGCCTGTGTGAGCGGGCACCGTCAGCTGCACAGGGGGCACCGATCCACACGGTAGGGGTCCAGGATCGATCGATCGACCAGCGTGAGGGGCTCGCCCCGGCCAGCGGATCTCGACCGGACGGGAAGTCGGTGCCGGTCCCTAAGCCGCCGTGACCCGCACGCGGGAATCCACGACGACGGCACGCGTCTCCCCCACCATCACAGGGTTGCAGTCCATCTCGCGGATCGCCTCGTGGTCCGACGAGAGAGCGCTTACGCGGAGGATGACGTCCTCGAGGGCCCGGACGTCGACCAGCGGCGCGCCCCGGTAGCCGTCGAGCAGCGGGAACGTCGTGAGTGAGCGGACCATCTCCCGGGCGGCGATGTCCGTGACGGGTGCGACGCGCGCGGCGACGTCCTTCAGGAGCTCCGCGAGCGTGCCACCGGCGCCACACGCGACGATCGGTCCGAAGACGTCGTCGTGCGTGACACCCACGAGCATCTCCACGCCTCCGACCATCTCCTGGACGGAGAAGCCCTTCAGCGGCTCCCCGAACGCCCGGAGGCGCTCCTGCATCTCGGTCGCCTGCGCGACCACCGCCTCCTCATCTTCGAGCCCGAGACGAACACCGCCGACGTCGGTCTTGTGCAACGGGCCCACGGCCTTGAGCGCCACCGGCACACCGAGCTCGGCCGCGAGCCGGCCCGCCTCCTCAGGGGTGGTCGCCAGCCTGGAGGTGGCGGAAGGGATGCCGTAGCACGCCAGGAGCCCGTCGACTTCTTCAGGTTCGAGCCAACCGCTGCCCCGAGAGAGCGCCGAGGCGAGGATCGCATGAGCCTCGTCCGATCGGACATCGGCGAAGCGGGGCACGGTACCTGGGGGCCGGGCGCGCCATCGCCCGTACTCGACCGCTCGCGCGGCCGCGATCGCCGCCTGCTCCGGGAACGCGAACGACGGGAACCACCTCCGGCCGGTCACCGGGTCGGCCGGGACTTCGCGTCCCGACATGAAGCTCGTGAGAACCGGCGTGCGGCCGTCGAGCCGCGCGATCCCCCGCCCGATCCCCCTGGCGACGTCGTCGGCGTGCTGCTCGAGCGGCGGGATGTAGATCACGATCACGAGGTTGATGTCCGGATCGCCCGCGACGGCCACCAGGGTCCGCTCGAAGTCCTCACCGGTCGCGGACGCGATCATATCCACGGGATTGCCCGTGGAGGCCTCGGCCGGCAGGAAGATGCGGAGCTCATCCACGGTCTCCTGCTCGAGCGGGGGCAGCACGAGCCCGTTCGCCTCACAGGTATCGGCACAGAGGACCCCGAGCCCGCCGGCGTTCGTGACGATCCCCACGCGGTTGCCCGCAGGCGGCGGCTGTGTGGCTAGCAGCATCGCCGTGTCGAACATCTCGGCGAGCGTGTCTGTGCGGATCACCCCGTTCTCCCGGAACAGCGCGTCGACCGTGAGGTCCGACGCGGCGACGAGGGATCCGGTGTGCGATCCTGCGGCTCGCTGTCCCGCGCGGGTACGACCGCTCTTCACGGCGACGATCGGCTTGCTCTTGCCGATCCGGCGCGCGAGGTGCGAGAAGCGGCGCGGGTTTCCGAAGGACTCGAGGTACAGGAGGATCACGTTGGTTCGCGGGTCCTCGTCCCAGTAGCTGAGCATGTCGTTCCCCGAGATGTCGGCCTTGTTCCCAACCGAGACGAACGAGGACAAACCGATGCCCCTTCGGCCCGTCTCGCTCATCACGGCGAGGCCGACCGCGCCGCTCTGCGACAGGAACCCGACCGAGCCAGCGTCCGGCGTGATCGTCGCGAACGTGCCGTACAGTCCTACCTCCGGATCCGTGTTGACGACCCCCATGCAGTTCGGTCCCACGAGCCGCATGCCCCATCGCCGGCAGATGTCGACGAGTTCCCGCTGACGGGCCGGGCCGTCTCCGCTGGTCTCCGCGAAGCCGGCCGAGATCACGACGAGCCCGCGCACCCCCTTCTGGCCACAGGCCTCCGCGACCTCGGCGACGACCGGCGCCTTGACGGCGATGAACGCGACGTCGACGGTGCCGGGAACGTCGTCGATCGTCGGGTACGCCTTGACTCCTTGCACCGCCGGCGCCGAGGGGTTCACCGGGTACACGGTGCCCTTGAAGGGGTGGGTGAGCAGGTTCCGCAGCAGGCGCCCGCCGATACTCTCCTCGTTCCGGGAAGCCCCGATGACGGCGACGGTGTCGGGCGACAGCATCGTCCGCACGGCGCTCGCAGCCGCCTGCGATTCGCGTTCCTCGA
>JBKKAE010000327.1:0-6707 GCA_046714835.1 Actinomycetota bacterium
TGCTCGCCGACGCGAACACCAGGAGGAAATGCTGTCGGTACGGGTCGTAGACCACCTTGGGGTCGAAGTCGTCCACGCCGTTCGGAAGGGCGGTGTCGAGGGATCGGAGACGACGGGGAGGATCGAGTTCGAGCCCCGCACGGTCGTAGAAGGCCATGTGGACGTTCACGGCCGCGAGATGGTGGGTGAGCCCCAAGGCGCCGGTCGGGTCTCCGGGCGACGCGGTCGCGAGATCCGGCACCCCGTCGAACGTCGGAGGCAGGACGGTCGGCGCGAGGATCCCTCGGCTCTCCCCCGACGCCGATCCCTGTGAGGCCGCCGTCGTCGGTCGCAGGTCGCTGCCCGGGCGCACGAGCCTCGGCACCTCGGTTGACCTTGGTCCCCCCGAGGCGGACGCACTCTCGATCCCCGCGACATGGATCTTGGGCGAAGACTCGCCCCCGCTCTCGGAATGCGCGGGCACCGGCATCGCGAGCACGGCGACGAGAGCTGTGAGTCCCCAAGTGAGACGACGACGCATCGAGGCACCCTCCGTGGATCGGTGCGACGCCCTCCCGCCGCATGAGCCGCCAAACGTAGCAGGCCGTTGACTCGACGGGAACCGGGATGCCACCATCCACGCACGATGACGACGACGAGATGCGACTGGGCGTGGCCGAAGGGCTCCACGAGCCCAGGGCATCCGCCGCGCTGATCCCTCATCCACCGAACGCGACGAGCCCCGGAGATCCGGGGCTCCTTTCATGACAGGACGAGACATGCCTTCAAAGGACAGAGACGAGAGATCGTCTTCCAGGGGCCGCGACGAGAGATCGTCGACACCCACGCTCGCGATCCGGCCGGACCGGGAGGGGTTCGACGCGCTCGCCCGCGAGTGGGCGCTGGTCCCCATGTGGGCGGAGCTGCTCGCCGATGTGTCGACGCCGGTCGGTCTGTTCCCCGCCGTCGCAAACGGAGGAGCGGGGATCCTGTTGGAATCGGTCGAGCGCTCAGAGCGCTGGGGTCGGTATTCGTTCGTGGGTGGGGACCCGGCGGCGACGTTGATCCTGGACGGGGCTGGCCTCCGGATCCAGGATGCGGCCCGGGACATGCCCATCGCGATCTCGGACCGGGGATCGGCTCGGGAAGCGCTGGTCACCGCCGCGCGCTCGATCCGCGGACCACGCCTGCCCGACCTCCCGCCGCTCACGGGCGGACTGATGGGATACCTCGCCTACGAGGCCGCCGGGTTGCTCGACGGCCACCCGGCGCCGCATCCCGAGGAGGCCCCATGCCCGCCGATCGGGCTCCTGGCGATCGATCGCGCGGTGGTTTTCGACCACTGGCGGCAGCGACTCATCCTCGTCGCTCACGTGCCGGCCGGCGGCTATGACGGCGGCGTCGCGGCCCTGGAGGAGCTGGCGGGTCGGATCGCGACGGCCGCGACTCCACCGCTCGCCACGATGAACGGCTCCGGACCTACGGGAGCTGGTGAACCCAACATGCCCGATGAGGACTACCGGCGGATCGTCTCCTCGTTCAAGGACCACATCTTGGCCGGGGACATCTACCAGGGCGTGCCTTCTCGGAGGGTGTCCTTCGACGCGCCGGAAGGCGGGTTCCCGATCTACCGGCGCCTGCGCGTCTCGAATCCCGCGCCGTACATGTTCTTCCTCCGCATGCTCGACATGGAGCTGGCGGGTTCCTCGCCGGAACCGCTCGTCCGGGTGGAGGGACGGCGGGTGTCCGCTCGTCCGATCGCCGGCACGCGGCCCCGGGGTCGAACCGAGGTCCGGGACCGATTGCTCGAGCACGAGCTGCTCGCGGATCCCAAGGAGCAAGCGGAGCACGCGATGCTCGTGGACCTCGCACGCAACGACCTGGGTCGCGTGTGCGTTCCCGGCAGCGTTCGTCCGACGGAGCTCATGGAGGTCGAACGGTTCTCCAAAGTGATGCACATCGTCTCGACGGTCGAGGGCGACCTCCGCGAGGATCGCCATCCCTTGGATGCCCTGGCGGCGACGTTCCCCGCCGGGACGGTCACGGGCGCGCCCAAGCGCCGGGCGATGGAGCTGATCGCGGAGCGCGAGCCGACCGCGCGAGGCCCGTACGCCGGCGCGGTCGGCTATCTCACCTTCGCGGGAGACCTCGACTTCTGCATCACGATCCGGACGGCAGTGGTCGCCGGCGGTAGGGCGCACGTGCAGACGGGCGCCGGAGTGGTGGCCGACTCCGACCCGGAGACCGAGCTCGTCGAGACGAAGGCGAAGGCGGCGGCGTTGCTTCCGGCCGTGGGTACCCTCCAAGGAGAGAGGGGGCCGGACGGATGATCCTCGTCGTCGATCACTACGACAGCTTCACGTACAACCTCGTACAGCTGATCGAGGGGTTCGGGAAAACCACCGATGTCGTGAAGTCCGACGAGCTCCCGGCTGCAGATCTCGTCGCCCGTGAGCCCGACGCCGTGGTCCTCTCCCCCGGACCGGGTCACCCGAAAGACGCGGGGTGCTTCCCGGAGCTCCTCGACCTGCTCCCTCGAGACACTCCCGTCCTCGGCGTGTGTCTCGGTCATCAGGCCCTCGGCGTCGCGAGCGGCGGCACCGTCGACCGCACCACGCCCTTCCACGGGAAAGCGTCGCTCGTCCATCACGAAGGTCGCGGGATCCTCGACGGCGTCACCAGTCCGTTCGAGGCGGGGCGGTACCACTCCCTCGTGGTGATCCGCGCCGACCTCCCGCCCGAGCTCGAGCTGACGGCATGGACCGACGACGGGCTCGTGATGGCCACGCAACACCGCGAGCTGCCACGGTTCGGCGTCCAGTTCCACCCGGAGTCGATCCTCACGCCGGAGGGACCTCGGATCGTCGAGAACTTCCTGGCACTCGCCGGCTGATCTACGGTGCCGGGCACCCTGGCCCGTAGGCGAACGCGCCGGAGTTCGCCGCCACCCGGCATGCGGACGCGTCGACCGCGACGAATGCCCGTGCCGGCACGCGCTTGAGCTGGTCGACGAAGGAGTAGTTCCAGCGAGGGTCGACCGTGCCCTGGAAGTACCAGTCGCTGCCGTTGTCGGCCACGATCACCCCGTGGCGCTTCATCGCACGCAGCACGATCTGGGCTCGCACCGAGTACGCACTCATGTCGTACCCCGCCTTCAGCCGGAACCTCGCGCCCATCGGCGGGCACGCCGGGTTCGCGACGCCCGCCTGGTGTCGCGCCGGCCAGACGTAGCTCCGGCGCGTGCAGTCGACGGTGAAGCGGAGCGCGTGGTGGATCCCGGCGTACGGCCCGAAGACCTCGTCGTAGCGAACCAGGCCCGGGAAGATCGGGAGTCCGGCGGCGTCCGCGCTCGTCCAACCGGCCGGCCGCAGGGCGTTGGAGTCGAGGTCGAAGATCGCGCCGCTGCCCGCGGTCGGGTTCCCTCCGTTGCGCCGGACGGCGAAGAGCTCGTAGAGGACGCATGTCCCCTCGTCGATCATGATCGCGTGCCGGTCGGAACCGCTTTCGATCTGCACGTCCCCGCCGAACGGGTAGGGGCCCGGGTCACTCTCCTCGTCGTAGCCGAACTCGATCGAGACCTTTTCGTGCGACGAGGGCACGACGTCGAACGGGATCCCGTAGGACGGCGGGCCGAAGTCCGGGTGCAGGCGTGTCGTACCGGCGTGGGTCGCCCGTTTCCACGTGGCGCTCTTGGGATGCACGGGGAGCTTGCGGACATCCATGTTCCACACGTTGTTCGCCGGGAAGACCTCGCACGAGGTGCCCGGCACGTCGTCCGCGGAAGCGGGCAACGCGGACGGACCGGACAACAGCATCAGGGTGGCCGCACACAGCCCGAGGATCCTCTTCACCCCAGAGGTATCGGCCGCCGGCGCGGTCTCGTTGAGCCGGGTCAGTCGGCGGGAGCCGCGGCGGCCGCGAGCTTCTTCGCCTCGGCGATCAGACGGGGGACGAACTCCGACTCGGGGATCTTGTCGATGACCTCGCCCTTCACGACGAGGAACCCCTGTCCCTTGCCCGCCGCGATCCCCAGGTCGGCCTCGCGAGCCTCGCCGGGACCGTTCACGACACAGCCCATGACCGCGACGCGGATCGGCGCCTTCAGTCCCTCACGCTCGAGCGCCGCGTTCACCTGCTTCGTGAGCCCGAGCACGTCGACCTCGGCACGGCCACAAGAAGGGCAGGCCACGAGGTCCAGACCGCGCTTCCGAAGCCCGAGCGACTGCAGGATCGCCGTACCGACCTTGACCTCTTCGACGGGATCGTCCGTCAGCGACACACGGATCGTGTCGCCGATGCCTTCCGAGAGCAGCGTTCCGATCCCCACCGCGCTCTTCACGCCGCCCATCGGCATCGGACCGGCCTCGGTGACCCCGAGATGAAGGGGGTAGTCGCACTTCTCCGCGAGCTGCCGGTACGCC
This sequence comes from Actinomycetota bacterium, assembly GCA_046714835.1. Classification (GTDB taxonomy): domain Bacteria; phylum Actinomycetota; class UBA4738; order UBA4738; family HRBIN12; genus JAJNBA01. Next base: position 4,401 of record JBKKAE010000327.1, read on the forward strand.
TCGATCATCACGAGCGGGTTCGAGTGCTTCACCGATATCTTGATGTCGAGGAAGTCCTCGTCTTCGAGGATCCGGGCCTCGTAGAGGGCGGACTCGACCAATGCCTCCGGGGTGGGCGCGCCGTATCGAGCCAGCAGATCCTTGTGGAGCGACCCGGCATTCACACCGATCCGGATCGGAACGCCCCTCGCCTTCGCCTCTCGCGCGATCACACGCACCTTGTCGTCGTACTTGATGTTCCCGGGATTGATCCGCAGCCCTTGGATCCCCGCTTCCAGAGCAGCGATCGCGTACTTCCACTGGAAGTGGATGTCGGCGATCACCGGCACCGTGGACTTGGCGGCGATCGCCTCTAAGGCCTTGGCGTCCTCCCAGTGAGGGACGGCGACGCGCACGATGTCCACGCCTGCGGCGACGAGCGACGCGATCTGCTGGAGTGTCGCGTTGACGTCGGCCGTTTTCGTAGTGGTCATCGACTGGATCGAGACGGGCGCGTCGCCGCCCACGGCGACACTTCCCACGTGGAGCTGCCTCGTCGCTCGGCGCTGGATCATCACCATCAGTCTCTCAGCTGCCGAACACATGGAAGGTGACGGTCCGGTCCTTGGGCTCGTCCATCTCGAAGAAGATCAGGCGCTGCCATGTGCCGAGCGACGGTTCCCCGCCCAGCACGGGGATCGCGTGTGACGTGGCGGACAGCAGCATCGCCTTGACGTGGGCGTGGCCGTTCTTCCGCTCGTCGGGATGCATGTTCTGCGTCCGGATCTCGAAGTCGTCGTGTCGGTAGTACGTCCCCTCGTGCGGCACCAGGTCGATCAGATGACGACGGAAGTCTTCGAGCGCCCCGTCCTCCCACTCGTTGATCAGCAGCGCGCAGGTCGTGTGGGCGCAGAACGCGACGGCCACGCCTTCCGTGATACCCGCGTCCTTGATCGCGCGACAGAGCTCGTCGGTGAGGTCGACGTAGGCGAATCGCTCCGGCGGCGTGACGGTGACGGTCGTCGTGCTCGCCCTCACGGACCGCTCCCGCCGGCAGCGGGGAGGTCGAAGGTGAACACGCTGCCCCGACCCGGTTCGCTCTCGGCCCTGATCTGACCCCCGTGCGCCTCGACGACCGAACGTGCGATCGCCAGACCGATCCCGGTGCCGCCGTCTCCCCGTGCGCGCGCGGGGTCGGCCCGATAGAAGCGCTCGAACAACCTGGGCAGGTGCTCCGGTGGGATGCCCGCCCCTGTGTCGGAAACCACCACCTCCACCGAGCCGTTGCGCCGCCGAGCCGAGACCGTCACGTGACCACCGTCGGGTGTGAACCGCACCGCGTTGTCGACGAGGTTGAACAGCACCTGGTGGACGCGCTCCCTGTCGACCGAAAGGGCGGGCAGATCGTCGGGGACGTGATTGTCGACCCGCACCCCTCGGCCCGGAAGAGCCACGTCGATCTCGGAGATGAGGTCGTCGACGAGCGGATGCAGGGGAAGGGCCTCGATCCGAAGGGGGATCTCGCCTGACTCCAGCCTCGAGAGATCGAGGAGCTGATCCACCAATCGGCCCAGCCGCTCGACCTGGGCGAGCATCACCTCGAGCGTCGCCGGCTCGGGCTGCTCCACGCCGTCGAGCAGATTCTCGAGATGCGCCCTGATCGCGGTGATCGGCGTCTTCAGCTCGTGCGAGACGTTCGCCACCAGGTCGCGACGGCTGTTCTCGAGGTTCTCCAGCTCCCCGCTCATCCGGTTGAACGCGGCCGCGAGCTTTCCCACCTCGTCCCGACTGCGGGTCTGCACCCGGACCGAGTAGTCCCCCGTCTCCATCTTCCGGGCGGCCGACGCCATATCTCGGAGGGGCTGTGTCATCCCTCTCGCGAAGAAGCGTGCCACCAGGAGCGAGATCGTGGCGGCGACCACGCCCACAAGGAGGAACTGCCACCACACGCTCTGAAGGAAGCCGGTGGTCGCAGAAAGACGTCCGAGGAATCCTCGGGACGGAGAGCGCGTCATCGCCGTGACGGAGCCTCCGTCGCTCGTCGGAACCGTGGCGAAGACGTTCGCGCCGATCACGCCCCAGCGCGGTGCGTCGACCCGCAGACGAGGCACGTCACCGAGGTCCGTCCCACGGACCTCGGTGGACCCGTCCGCGTGGAGGATCACCACCATCGCACCCGCCGGCACCGAGTCCAGTCGATCCGTCGCCGCGCGCCGGGCGAGACTCAAGGCGTCGATCGCCTCCGAGTCACGGGGTGAGTTCCGAAGCGCGAACGCGATGAGGACGTAGCTGATCGCGAGCGCGAGGCCGACCGCGATCACCACCGTC
>JBKKAE010000328.1:0-12573 GCA_046714835.1 Actinomycetota bacterium
CGTTGACGTCGCTCGCGAGACTCGACCGCGCCAGATGCCGCTGGCCCGGAGGTGTCGCCGACGTCTTCTTCAGCCCCGCCCTCGTGCCCACGGCCCTCTTCCGGCCGGAAGAGAACCGCTCCTCAGCAGCTAGGACCAAATGTCAGGCCGGCTCCGGGAACGGACAACGAACTTGGAGATCCTCGGAACGCGCCGGCATGCGGCACCGTCCACGCAGGCGTCGCAGCGATCCCCGAACCTCCTCGGCGATGCATCGTTGATCACGACGGACAGCGATGACACGCGGCACGCCGGAGGCGTCAGGCGGCGTTCGACGGGCATGTCGAGAAGTGGAGGTACTGCCGGCACTCCTCGGTCGTGAACGGCCGCGACAGTCGCTCCGACGCCGCGCGCATCAGGTCGTCGAGCCGCAGGAAGTACACCCGGGCCGTACCGTCGGCACTCGCTGTGGCCAGGAAGTCGCCGTCGCGGCTGAACGCCACGTCGTGGACCGCGAACGTGTGACCCGTGAGCGTCAGGAGCTGGCGACCGGTGCTCGCGTCCCACAGCCGAGCGGTGTTGTCCTCGCCTGCGGTGGCGATCCGTCGGCCGTCCGGGCTGAACTCCGCGTCCCACAGGAAGCCCGTGTGGCCGGTGAGCGTCGTCACCTCCTGGCCCGAGGACGCGTTCCAGACGATCGCGACGCCGTCGCCCGAGCTCGTGACGAGCCACCGACCGTTCGGGCTGTACGCGACGCTGTGCACGCGCGACTCGTGCCCCTCGAGCGTCCGGAGCAACTCGCCGGAGTCCACCGCCCACACCTTCGCCGTCGCGTCGCCGCTCGCCGTAGCCAGGGTCGATCCGTCGGGGCTGAAGGCCACCCCTAAGATCTCGGCCGCGATCTCGGGCTGGTCCGAGTGCGCGAGCGTCCGGACGATCTCGCCGGTTCGGATGTCGAACATCGTCGCCCGGCCGCTGCTCCCACCGACCGCCACGAACCGCTCGTCGGGGCTGAACGCGACCGATGGGTAGGAGGAGGAGCCGTCGCCGGGGTCGAGCGTCATCAGCCTCCGGCCCGAGGCGACGTCCCAGATCGCCGGCACGCCTCCGGACGCAAGCAGCCGCGAGCCGTCAGAGCTCAACACCGCCGCCGCCGTGATGCTGTCCACGAACCGCCGGACCTCCCGTCCCGACGACGCATCCCACAGGCGGGCGGTTCCGTCCAGTCCAGCCGTGACGAGCCGCGATCCGTCGCCGAACGCGACGCCCGACACCGCGGTACCGTGGCCGACGAGCGTCGAACGGTCCCGGCTCCCGGCGGCCGTGACGTCCCAAATCTTCGCGGTCCCGTCGACGCCGCCGGTCAGGACGCGCGTCCCGTCGGGACTCCACGCAACGTCGCCGATCGGACCGCCGTGACCGCTCAGAACGAGGATCCCACGGCCCGTCGCCGCGTCCCACAGGCGCACGGTGCCGTCCGAGCTCGCCGACGCCACGGTGCGGCCGTCCGGGCTGAACGGCGTCGCGAACACCCAGCCCGTATGACCTCGCAGGGTCAGCCGCGGCCGACCCGCCGCGTCCCAGATCCGCACGGTCCCGTCGATGCTCCCGGTGGCCAGCCGCCGGCCGTCGGGACTGAAGAAGACGCCGACGACGCCGGAGCCGTGCCCTCGGAGTGTCGTGAGCCGGCGACCCGTTCGCACGTCCCAGACGGTTGCCGTATCGCCCAAGCAGTGCCCGACCGCGACCATGCTGTTGTCCGGACTGAACGCGTTGTAGCAGAGGCCCTCGGTCGTGGGGATCGAACGCACCTGCTCGCCCGTGGCGGCGTCCCAGAGCCGGAGCGTCCCATCCCAGCCCGAGGTCGCGACGAGCGACCCGTCGTTCGAGAACGACACGCCCTGGAGCGAATCCTTGTGGCCGGTGAGCGTGTGCAGCAACTCGCCGGTTCTGGGGTTCCAGATGATGGCCGTACCGTCGGCTCCGACCGTCACCAGACGCGATCCGTCCGGGCTGAAGTTCAGGTCGTTGATGTCCTCGGTATGACCCTCGAGCTCGCGGAGCGGATCGCCCGTCCGAGCATCCCAGATCACCACGACGTGCTGGCTCGTGCCCTTCAGCGTCCCGCCCGTGGCGATGAGGGGGCCGCCGGGGCTGAAGGCGGCGTTGGCGGTGGACGGATGATCGAGCGTCGTCACGACTCGGGATGCCTGGATCCCGCGGTGGAGCGCCTCGACGGCGTCACCCTCGACCGCGACGTCGGCCCGCCGGTACGTCCGAACAGCCTCCATCGCGAGCAGGATGCTTCGCTCGGGATCCACGTCGAGGTTCGCGACGGCGGCGTTCGCGAGCTCGCGCGCGAAGGCGACGCTCCGTTCACGCTCGGCGGCCCGACGCTGATCCTCGGCGCGCCCGCGCTGCACGACCGCGAGACCGCCGGCCACGAGCGCAACGATGAGGAACACGGCCACGCCGGCGAGCAGCACGCGCAGACGCCGGTTCATCCGGCGCTGGCGTTCGGCCTCCCGCTCGCTCGCCTGCCGGCTCTCCGAGACGAAGGTCCCCTCGAGCTCGTTGAGCTCCTCGGCATGGGCCGACGCCCAGTCCAGTGTCGCGGACAGCCGGGCGCCCCGGTACAGATCCCCCGCCTCGCGCTCGCGCTTGTCCCATTGCTTCGCCGCCTGCGTGAGATGCGCCCATAGCCGATGCCCCTCGAGGTCCTCCTCGACCCAGCCGCCGAGCCGAGGCCATTCCCGGATGAGCGCCTCGTGCGCGACCTCGATCCACCCATCGTTCGCGATGAGGAGGCGGTCCTGCGTGAATCGATCGAGGACGGCGCGGGCCACGACGTCGCGCTCGAGGTCGAACTCCGCTGTCGGGACCCGACGCCGCACCAGCGCGTCGCCGTCCCCGCTGCCGACGAGCCGGAGCAGCACCCGCCGGGCGGCCTGCTGCTCGACCTCGGAGAGCTGCTCGTGCGATCGCTCGGCTAGGCGCGCCACGGCGCCGCGCACCCCGCCGGTCGCCTCGTAGGCCTCGAGGGTCAGCCAGCCGCCATCACGGGCGGCCCACAGCTCGACGAGGGCGGTGGACAGGAGCGGCAGCCCACCCGGCTCCTCCTCCACGTCAGCCACCAGGGCGTCGGTGAGTGCCGATTCGACGTGTACGCCCACGCGCCGCGCGGGGAACTCGATCGCGCGCCGCAGCTCGTCCGGGCTCATGGGGCCGATCAGCACGTGGTTCGCGGCGAACAGCTCGGCGAGCTGGGGGTGGGCGGCGAGATGGCCGTAGTAATCGCCTCGCAGGGTCGAGACGACGAGCAGTCTCTCGGCGTCCGCAGCCGCGGCACCGACGATGGTCCGCAGGAACGCCTCGCGCTCGTTCGGATCCACGTCGGGTGCGAAGACCTCCTCGAACTGGTCGATCACCAGGACCAGACGCGCGTCCCGCCCTCCGATGCCGGTGGCCCCGGCGAGCAGGTCGCCGCCGTCGGACACGAGGCCCGCCCACGCGAGCGCGGTCTCGAGCTCCCGCACCGGGTGCTCTCCCGGCCGCATCGCGACGGGGCGCCACCGCTCGCTGCCGGGGAGCAGCCCCGCCGACAAGGACGGCACGAGGCCCGCCATCACAGCGGACGACTTCCCGCTGCCCGAGGCGCCCACCACCCCGAGGAGACCTGTCCCGACGGTTCGGGCCGCGAGCTCCCCCACCAAGCGCTCGCGTCCGAAGAAGTACGCCGCGTCCTCGGCGTGGAACGGGGCGAGGCCCTTGTACGGGCACACGTCAGTCCCGCCGGCCCGCATCCCCTCGGCCGCGTACAGGCGCCCGAGCTTCAACGCGATCACGTTGTTGGCGAACCCGAGATCCGCCGAGCGTCTGATCCTTCCCGCGGCGAGGTACTCGGCGGCGGCCGTCAGGCGTCGGCGCGCCTCGTCGCGCGCCCATTCGCCGACCGCCTCATGCACTCGAGCGGGCACGCCGCCCGAGGCCCGGAGCACCGACTCCAGCGGCAGGTCGACAACGTCGTCACCCGCGTAGAGCCGCGCGACCTGCTCGACGGCCTCCGCGTCGAGCGGCGGCAGTACGCGATGGGCGTCGCCCCGCTCGTCCACGTGCTCGACGAGTGAGGCGAGGGCGGGCAGCCCCTCCACGTCGCGAAACGTCGCGACCACCAGGACAAGGCGCTCGGCGATCGCCGATGTCGACTCGCCGAGGAAGGCCACGACCCCCTCGCCCAGCGCCTCGAGGTCGTCCACGACGACGACCGACGGCGCGGTGGCGTCGCGGGCCTCCCGGAGGGCCTGCAACGCGAGGGCCGTCCCGGCGCCGCCCGCGCCCGCATAGCGCACGACCCCCGTCCGACCGTGGATCTCGGCCGCGATCTCGGCGAGGAGCCGGGTCTTCCCGATCCCCGCAGGACCGGAGACGAGCAGGACGCGTCCCCTCCCCCTTCGCGCTTGCCGCCACGTTCCGCGGAGCCACCGCAGCTCGTCGATCCGGTCGACGAGCGGCGTAAAGGTGTCGAGCTCGGGGGCGATCGACGGGACCGGGGTCCCGGTACCCGGACGGGCGGGCGCGCGAGGGGGCGGGAGGCGAACGACCTGCACGACCTCGACCGGTCGCTCGAACCCCTTCAGCTCGAGCGCACCGCGCTCGTCGAGCCTGAGGCCGTGGATCTCGCCCACCGCCTCGGCGACGGCGGTCGTCAGGAGGATCTCCCCGGCGGTGGCGCTCGAGCACAAGCGCGACGCGGTGTTCAGGGCCGCGCCTCGGAACCCGCCCTCGACCGGAACCGCCTCGCCGAGGTCGATCCCGATTCCGACCGCGAGCGGCAGCGTCGCATCCTCAGCCGTCTCCTCGGCGCAGGCCTCCAGCAGCTCGGCGCCGGCGCGCACGGCCTGGGCCGGCGACGCGAACACGGCCAGCGCCTCGTCGCCCCGCAGTTCGAGGACCTCGCCGCCGCGCGCCGCCGCAGCCTCGCGGGCCACCTCGGCGAACCGCCCCGCGAGCCGGCCCGCAGCCTCATCGCCGTGCTCGCGAGTGAACGCCGTGTACCCGCGGACGTCGGCGATCAGGAACGTCCGGACCGTGGCGCTGCCGGGAGCCTGTTCAGGTCGGGCGTTTGGCACCTTGCGTCAGGCCGCATCGGCCATCGGGCGTCGCATCCACCGGTTCACCTCCAGGTCCTCAGGCAGATTGTGGGCATGGCCGGCGAGCCGCGCAAGGCAAGCGTCACCGTTCGCTCGGCTCGTCGGCCTCGTCCGCGACGGCCTCGTCGATCGTGACCTCGCAACGACCGTCCGGCTCCGTGGGAACGATGAGGACCGCACCAAGCACTTCACCGCACCGAGAACGTCCAGCCCATCCCGCCCAGTGATCCCGACTTCGCTCGCCTCTACGCACGCAGGAACGACGCCGCATCCATCAATAACAGGAACCTCGAGGACACCCTGTTCCTCGGAAGAGCCCACGGCGTCGGGCGCCTACGCCAGCAGGTCGACCTCATCGCTACGCGCTGCTCGTGAACGGGTTGACCGCGCTCCGTCACGGCGACGCGGCAGGCTCCCCACGGCCGCCTAGATCGGTCCCGACTTCCGCCCGCTTGGCTCCGCAGTGTGCGTACAACGTGACACTTGCCGGGCCGGACTCAATTCCCCGGCAATCGGCCCTCGCCCGGCCGTAAACTCAGTCACGACCGGGTGCCGGATCTGTCTAAGGAGGTTCTCGACCACCTTTTCTACAACCCTCGCCCTCGGCCCTCGGCCCTCGTCGGGCCGGCAGAAAACCCCGTTCAGGCTGCTTAGACCGGTGCCTCCCGGGGCCCTCGGAACGGATTTCGCCGATCTGGGAACGCCTCTTCTTTGCCCACGGGGCCGACGCCTCATGATCCCCTTGGTCCGGATCCGTCCGGATCCGTACGGGGTTCCGCCGCCCGACTGACATCGTGGCCGTTCACGCTCAACAGCTTGATCGGACCGGGCCGGGTTTGCCTTTCTCCCCGCCTTCGCCTCGAACGCTTCGACGCACTGCTCTTCCGCGACCTTGACTCGGATGCGTTCGCCCTCCTTCGACGCCAACAGGTGGCGCTCGTGCATCAACTCGTCGTGTTCCACGATCGCCCTCTCCGCGCCGCCTCGTTGAAAGGGCATCAGCCGAGCGACATGACCCTCGCGGACTCCGTCGAGGCGATGAGGCGCGGCTCGACTGCGATCGATCATCGGGGGCCCGGTCCCCGCGATCACAACTGACGTTTCGGTCCCCCAGCCATCGCGTCCTGTTCGGGTCCAGACTCCTCATAGGCCCATGCGGTCGGTTCGAGCCTGGACACCCTGTTTCGGGGCGCCGAGAATGGGCGGCCAGGGAGGCGGGGATGGGCGCGCCACGACACGACGGCTCCGCGGCGACCGGACGAGAGGTCGAGGAAGAGCTTCACCGGCAGAAGCAGCGTTTCGAGCCGGTGCTCGAGATCAGCCCGAACGCCTTCGTCATCACGGACCCGGATTCCCGCGTTCTGTCATGGAACCCCGCGGCCGAGCGGTTGTTCGGGTACTCGGCCGACGAGGCGATCGGGCGCAACCTCGACGACCTCGTGGCCGCGACCGATGAGCTCCACACCGACGCGGTTGCCATCGGCCAGCGAACGACGAAGGACCGAGCCCACGTCCAGAAGGTCACCCGGCGAACCCGCAAGGACGGCACCGTCATCGACGTCGAGCTACTGGCGGCACCGCTGCTCGTCGGCGGGCGGGTAGTCGGAACCCTCGCCAGTTACCACGACATCACGGAGCTGAACCGACAGCGTCGGTTCCTCGAGGCGCTGCTGGAAGTGAGTCCGGAGGCGATCGTCACCACCGACCTGCACGACATCGTGACGTCCTGGAATCCGGCGGCCGAGGGATTGTTCGGCTATCCGGCCCAGGAGGCCATCGGCCGGGACATCGACGAGCTCGTGGCAAGGCGGCCGGACCTGCATGCGGAGGGCAAGGAGCTCGGCCGCGGGGCCATGCTCGCTCCCACAGCGCACCTCGTCACCCAGCGGATGAGGCAGGACGGGTCGCTGGTCGACGTCGATATCGTGGGAGGACCGGTCACAGTCGGTGGTGAGCTCGTAGCGAAACACGTCTTCTACCACGACGTCACGGAGCTCCAGGAGCAGAAGCGATACTTCGAGTCGCTCCTCGAGATCAGCCCGACGGCCATCGTGATCACCGACCTCGAGTCGAGGATCGTCTCGTGGAATCCCGCTGCGGAGAAACTCTTCGGCTACACGGCGGAAGAGGCCTTGGGCTACGCGACCGACAGCCTGGTAGCCCTACGCCCACAGCTCCGCGACGAGGCGGTCGGGTTCACCCAGACCGCGGCGCGGGGCGAGCTCGTTCAGGCCATCACCCAGCGGACGAGGAGCGACGGCTCGCTGGTGGACGTCGAGCTCCTCATCGCACCGGTGACGGTGGGTGGAAAGCAGGTCGGTTTCTACATCATCTATCACGACATCACGGAGGTTCAGGAGCAGAAGCGTTGGCTCGAGTCCGTCCTCAAGCTCAGCCCCACCGCGATCATCACCGTGGACGACGAGACGAAGGTGACCTCGTGGAACCCTGGGGCCGAGCGCCTGTTCGGCTACACGGCGGAGGAGGCGATCGGATCCCCCTTGGACGATCTCGTCGCGAAGGCGCCCGAGATCCGGGAGGAAGCCGCGCGCTACAGCGCCGAGGGCATCGGTGGCAAGCAGGTACGCCTGATCACGCGCCGGAACCGCAAGGACGGCTCGATTGTGGACGTGGAGCTCCTGACGGCGCCCGTGCTCATCGGCGGAGAGCGCGTCGGCCACAGCGTCATCTACCACGACATCGGCGAGATCCAGCGCCAGAAGCGCTACTACGAGGCGCTCGTGCAGTGGAGCCCGATCGCCATCGTCCTGATGGCCCCGGACGGGAGCGTCACCGCGTGGAACCCAGCCGCCGAGCGGCTGTTCGGGTACCCGGCGGAGGAAGCGATCGGCCGGAACATCGACGATCTCATCGCCACCGATGCGTCCGTGCGAGCGGAGGCCATAGCGGAGACCGAACGCGGGATCGGCGGTCACCACGTCCACGCGATCACGAAGCGGACACGGAAGGACGGCACGCTGGTCGATGTCGAGGTCTTCGGCGCGCCGGTGATCGTGAGCGGCGAAGCCGTCGGCCTGTACGGGCTCTACCACGACATCGGCGAGCTCCAGCGAGCACGGGAGGAGGCTGAAGCCGCGACGGAGGCGAAGAGCGCCTTCCTCGCCACGATGAGCCACGAGATCCGGACCCCGCTGAACGCCGTGATCGGCATGACGGGGCTCCTCCTGGACACCGAGCTGGCCGCCGAGCAGAGTCACTACGCGGAGGTCATCCGCAGCAGCGGGGACGCCCTGCTCGGCGTGATCAACGACATCCTCGACTTCTCGAAGATCGAGGCCGGCCGTCTCGAGCTGGAAACCGCTCCGTTCGACCTTCGGGGATGCGTGGAATCGGCGCTCGAGCTTGTCGCGCCCGCCGCAGCGGAGAAGGGTCTCGACCTCGCCTACGAGCTCGACCGGGACGCTCCTCGCGACGTCGTGGGAGATCTCACCCGCCTGCGGCAGATCCTGATCAACCTGCTGAACAACGCGGTGAAATTCACCGAGCAGGGCGAGGTCGTGGTGACGGTGTCGGCCGAGCGGATGGACGCGTCCGAGCGGCATCGACTGACTTTCGCCGTCCGAGACACCGGCATCGGCATCCCCGAAGACCGGATGGACCGGCTCTTCGAGTCGTTCAGCCAGCTGGATGCCTCGACCACGCGTCGATACGGAGGCACGGGTCTGGGGCTCGCGATCAGCAGGCGGTTGGTCGAGCTGATGGGCGGGTCGATGTGGGCCGAGAGTGCCGCCGGCACGGGCTCGACGTTCCGCTTCACGATCGAGGCGGAGGCGGCAGCCGTCCCGGGCCGCCCGTTCGAGCTGTCGCATGCGCCGGGGCTCCTGGGCAAGCGCGTGCTGGTCGTGGACGACAACACGACGAACCGGCAGATCCTGGCCCGCCAGGCGGGATCGTGGGGGATGCTCGTGCGCGAGACCGGGTCGCCTGCGATGGCCCTCGACTGGATCCGCGCCGACGATCATTTCGACGTTGCGATCTTGGACATGCAGATGCCGGAGATGGACGGCCTCATGCTTGCCGACGAGATCCGACGTGTCCGGGCGGACCTCCCGCTCGTGATGCTCACGTCGCTCGGCCGCACGGGGGATGTGCCGAAGGCGACGTTCGCCGCATACCTGACCAAGCCGATCAGACCCTCGCAGCTGTACGACGCGCTGACGGAGCTGTTCAGCGTGGAACCCGCCCTACAGGCCGAGCGCCCGAGCGTGGTCGCCGAGCCCGACGAGCATCTGGCCGAGCGTATCCCGTTGCGGATCCTCGTGGTAGAGGACAACGCGGTGAACCAGCAGCTGGTCCTGCTCCTGCTCCAGAAGCTGGGATACCGGGCGGACGTCGCGGCCAACGGTGTGGAGGCGCTCGAGGCGCTCGAGCGCCAGCCCTACGACGTCGTGCTGATGGACGTGGAGATGCCTGAGATGGACGGGTTGGAGGCCACCAGGCGCATCCACCGGATGCCGCCCGAGGAGCGTCGCCCGCACATCATCGCCGTGACCGCGAACGCCATGCAGGGAGAGCGCGAGCTGTGCCTCCAGGCGGGTATGGACGACTACCTCACCAAGCCCATCCGCATGCACGAGCTCATCGATGCCCTCGGCCGCGGCGAGCACGTGTCGGACGTCCCGGCACCTGCTTCCGCCGTCGACCCCGAAGTGATCCGGCGACTCGTCGCCTCCCTCGGCGAGCAGGGACACGAGTCCGTGGCGGAGCTGATCGAGATGTTCCTGAACCACGCGCCGGAACAACTCGCAGCGTTGAGGAAGGCCGTGATGCGACGTGAGGCCGATGACGCCCGACGGGCGGCGCACACGCTCAAGTCCAACGCCGCCGCCTTCGGAGCCACACCGCTGGCCGATGTCTGTGGGGACGTCGAGTCTGCGGCGAAAGCGGGAGCGCTCGACCTCGGCGGCGAGCTCCTACCCCGGATCACGACGGAGCTCGAACGCGTGACCGGCGAGCTCGGACGGATCCGCGCGGAGTTGGACCCGTGACGGACCAGGCCTCGGTCCTGGTGGTCGACGACGACCCCGTGACCCGCTCGATACTCAGCCGGACCCTCGAGGAGAAGGGGCATCAGGTCACGACGGCAGAGGATGGTCCTCAGGCGCTCGAGCTCGTCCGCTCCGAGGCCGTCGACGTGATCCTCCTCGACGTGCTGATGCCGAAGATGGACGGCTACCAGATGCTGGAGCGGTTGAAGGCGGATCCGAAGCTGCGACATATCCCGGTGATCATGGTCACCGGGCTCGACGACATCGGCAGCGCCGTCCGGTGCATCGAGCTCGGGGCGGACGATTACCTTTCGAAGCCGATCGACCCGGTGCTGCTCGGGGCCAGGATCAACGCCGGCCTGACGAAGAAACGTCTCTTCGATCTGGAGATGCGCCACCTCGAGGAGGTCGACCGGCTGAACCGTCGCCTGGAGGCCCGGGTCGAGGAGCAGATGGCGGAGCTCGTCCGGACCGGCGAGCTGAAACGGTTCATGCCCCACCAGGTAGCCGAGGGGCTGCTGGCCGGGAACCTGTCCCCGGACGAGGGCTTCGCGCGGCGCAAGGTGACCCTCCTGTTCGCGGACATGGTCGGCTTCACCGACCTCTCGGACACCCTCGAGTCCGAGGAGCTGTCCGAGGTGCTGAACGAGTACCTGCGGGAGATGACCGCCGTGGCCGTCTCCCACGGCGGAACCCTCGACAATTACATCGGCGACGGGCTGATGGTGCTGTTCGGCGCACCGAAGCGTGCTGAGGAGTCGGTCCAGGCGTGGTCGGCCCTGCGGGCCGCGTTCATGATGAGGATGCGGGCCGAGGAGCTCACCGCCGCGATCAGGGGGCGGGGGATCCCCGCCGATCTCAGGGTCCGTGTCGGGATCAACACGGGCCATTGCATGGTGGGGGTCTTCGGCAGCGACGTCATGCGCGCCTACAAGGCCGTGGGCTTCGCCGTCAACGTGGCCGCCCGCCTCCAGTCGGAGGCCGAGCCCGGGACCGTCCTCGCGGGGTTCCGGACCTATGCTCTGATCAAGGACCGAGTGGTGGCCGAGCAGCGGGAGCCGTTGACGCTCAAGGGTGCGGCCCGTCCGGTTGAAGCGTGGGAGATCCTCGAACTGGTCGACGGGCCCGTGGAGATCTAGGCCTCGGTCCGTACCTCATCGTCGTGCTTGGTGGAGCACCGGCCGTGCTCCGGGGGAGTCGTGTTTACACCTTGGATCCGGGATCGCCCCCACTTGAAGGGTGCAATTATTAGGTCCAACCCGATGAGCAGCGCGTTTGGCTGTGGCGCGAGGGAAGCATGGCCCCGGGTTTCCGTCCCTCACTCCCCTTGATGGCCTCCGAATGGGCCGCCCTTCAGAGCCCTGGGATGGCTCCCGAGATTGAGCGAAGGGTGCGCAGGGTTCGCTCGGTCCGATGGGCCGGAGGGGCCGGCCAGTACCGACGCTTCCGAAGGGTTTCTCCGACCGACCTGGGTCGGAACCAGATTTGTGGACGGCCCAGGTCAGAGGCTGTATCTGAATAATTGCAACCTTCAGGGTCTGTGTCTTCCACTACCCCTCACTCCGCGAGGTAGCTCCGGGCCGATGAGGGCGGAAGCGGATCACATCGCGTCGCACCCCGTGCCGAGACCCTCCGTGTCGTGCCCGGAGTGCAGTCGATCGCCCTCGTTCATCGCCGTCTCATGCGTCGCCGTGATGTCTCACAGCGGCACCCGGAACAGCTCGCCGTCGCCCCCGAGCACCATGTGGGTCTGCGCATCCTCCTCGAGATAGGCGACCGTCCCGGTCACGGTGCGCACCTACCCCCCACGCGATGCCAGTTCGAACGATGTCTTGCCCCTCGGGCCACGTGCTCGGAGCGCGGCACGGACATCGTCGCCCGGTTCGCGTGGCGGCTCCGGTCTCGACGACCGTGGGAGGGGCTGGTCTCCGAGCGGCTCCGGCCCTCCCCCTTCGGCCTCGGCTCCACGGCCGGGCTCAACGAACTCCTGTTGCGAAGACGGATCGAGCGGGCGGACCGGATCCTGCAGGATCGACATGGTGCCCTCACTTTCGTCGTGGAGAAGGGAGTCCACCGGAGTGGACCCCCTTCCCAGCACGGGCCGCGCTCACGAACTGGCGCGGCCTTGAACAGCCGACGGTCAGACCGTGACCGGCGTGCCCTCGAAGAAGGCGAGGTCCCCGATCTGGGTCGAGCGAAGCTCGACCCGGCCTGCGACGTTGTCACGCACCCAGCCTTCGGCCACCGGGACCGCGGCGTCGGCTTCCTTGTGGGTCTCCCACAGGCTCAGCGACACGCACTTCCTGTTGCCGAGGTCGGCGAGGCCGTACCGGATGAAGCCGGGCTGGTCCTGGAACGTGCGGAGCATCCCCTTGCGGGCGATGTCGGCGAGCTCCTGGAACGTGCCGTCCTTGATCTCATACGTTGCGATGCGT
>JBKKAE010000329.1:0-19815 GCA_046714835.1 Actinomycetota bacterium
GACGGCGACCTGATGTTCGACCTGGGTGCCCTGTGGGTCGCGGCCTACCACCGCATCCCGATGCTCGTTGTGATGTGCAACAACCGAGCGTACATCAACGACTGGGAGCACCACGACCGGATGGCGAAGCAGCGCGGGACCCCGATCGAGAACACCTGGGTCGGTATGGAGATCGATCGCCCCGCACCCGACTTCGCCGCGGTTGCCCGGGCCCTCGGCTGGCACGCCGAAGGTCCGATCGACGATCCCGATGCCGTGGGGGGAGCGGTCCGACGAGCCGTGGACGTGGTCACGGGCTCGGGTACACCCGCGCTTGTCGACGTGGTGTGCCAACCGAGGTGAGAGACGTGAGATCACCACCAGAGATGGAATGGTCTGACCTTCAGGCCGCGTGATACCTTCGGACGATCAAGCGCGAGGGTCAGGGCCTATCGGCCCGACCGAACGGAAAGGACGAGCGAGATGGAGCTCGGAGACCGGCAGGTGCTCGGCGCTGACGAGAAGAGCCGCGGCGCCTCGGAGATCGCAGCACGCGACGAGTTCAACCGGAAGAACCCGCCTCTCACCGGCCTCGTCGTCCCGGGTGACCTGCGCACGATGGAGCTTCCGGAGCGACCGTGGCGGAACAACCGCGGCATCTGGTTCCACCTCGCGGAGAACCACTCGGTGGATGCCCACATCGCCGAGTTGCCGCCGGGCGGGACCTCGGTCCGCCATCGCCACACGACCGAGGCCTACCTCTACATCGTGCGCGGGAAGGGGTTCTCGATCGTGAACTTCGAAGACGAGCCGGAGGAGCGGGTCGACTGGGAGGAGGGCACCCTCCTGTCACCGCCGGTGTGGGCATGGCACCAGCATTTCAACCTCTCCGAGACCGAACCTGCTCGCTACCTGGCCGTGCAGGACACTCGGTTGAAACGGCACCTTCGGATGCATCAGATCGAACGCCACCCGACGCAACTCAAGATCGGCGAGGGTCTGGATTACCGTGTGGATGCCGTCCCCGCGACGAGCGGGGACGGCGGGGGCGCGGGCTAGCCCCCAGAGACAGCCGGAGAGCGAGGAAGCACCTCGTGGCACAGGCGACGGCGACCGAGCGTCCCTCCCTCTGGGAGCGGATCGCGCCGCGAGACCTCCTCCAGCCACGGAACCTGATCATCCTCGTCGTCGTGGTCGTGATCGCCTATCTGGCGATCGTGCCGCTCGCGTATCTGCTCTGGGGCACGTTCTTCGATGAGAACGGACTCACGCTTCGGTTCTTCGAGGAGGCGTACGACCAGATCCCGCTCAGCGTCTTGCTGGCCAACTCGTTCACGTTCGCGATCGGCTCGACGGTGCTCGCGGTGACCCTGGGCACCACGCTCGCGTACCTGCAGGCCCGGACCGACGTGCCCTTCAAGCGGCTGATCTTCGCCGCGTCGCTGGTCCCACTGATCATCCCGGGGATCCTGCACACCATCGCGTGGATCCTCCTCTTCAGTCCGGAGATCGGGGTGTTCAACGCGTGGCTCGAGCCGTTCTTCGGGCCGAGGGCGTTCAACATCTACAGCATGCAGGGCATGATCCTCATCGAGGGGCTCCATCTCTCGCCCCTGGTGTTCCTGCTGATGTCGGCCGCGTTCCACTCGATGGATCCCTCGCTCGAGGAATCCGCGCTCATGAGCGGCGCTCCGATGCGGAGGGTCGTCCGGCGCATCACCCTCCCGCTCGTCCTGCCCGCGCTGTCTGCCTCGATCCTCGTGATGATGGTGCGCGTCCTCGAGTCGTTCGAGGTCGCGGCGATCGTGGGGAGGAACGCCCGCATCCCCGTCTTCGTCTCGCGGATCTTCGACTCCCTGGACGGCTTCCCGCCGAAGTACGGTGAGGCCGGCGCCCTCGCGATGTCGCTGCTCCTGATCACCACCGCCGGTGTCTTCGTCCATTCGAGGCTCTCGAGGAAAGGGAAGGCGTTCCAGACGGTGACCGGAAAGGGCTTCCGACCGCGACCCCTCCCGCTCGGCCGGTGGCGCTGGGTGGCGTCGGGGCTGGTGCTCGTCTACTTCCTGGTCGCGGTCGTGGGGCCGGTGCTGATCCTGATCTACTCCTCCCTCCTTCCGTACTACTCGATGCCGTCGGCCAAGAGCTTCTCGACGATGTCCGTTGAGAACTACGCCGCCACCTTCACGCGCCCGGCCTCGCTGAACACCTTCAAGAACTCCCTCGTGCTCGGGATCGGATCGGCGACCGCGGTGATGTTCTTCATGGCGATCGCGTCGTGGCTCGTGGTGCGGACGAAGCTGAAGGGACGGTGGCTGGTCGACAGCCTGTCCTTCTCGCCTCTCGCGATCCCCGGTCTCGTGATGGGCGTGGCGCTGCTGTTCGTGTACCTCCGATTCCCCCTGCCGATCTACGGGACGCTCTGGATCTTGTTCATCGCGTACTGCACGCGGTACATGCCGTACGGGATGCGCTACGCGTCGGGCTCGATGTATCAGATCAGCGGTGAGCTCGAGGAGTCCGCCCAGACGAGCGGCGCGAGCTGGTGGCAGACCTTCCGCCGCGTGAACCTCCCTCTCCTGATGCCCGGGCTGATAGCCGGGTGGATCTACATCGTGCTCGTGTCGTTCCGGGAGCTGTCGAGCTCGATCCTCCTGTATTCACCGGGCAACGAGGTCCTGTCGATCCTGATCTGGGAGCGGTGGGAGAACGGGCAGTTCACCCAACTGGCGGCGCTCGGCATGGTGATGGTCGTGACCCTCTTGGTCCTGGTCGTGCTGGCGAGCCGGCTGGGCGCCAAGATCGGCGTCAAGGAGCACTGAGATGCAGACAGAACCGGATGCCCCGCCCTCCGTCGTCGAGGCGGAGGAGAACGAGGACGCCGACGCGGCCACGATGCTGCGTGTGTCGGACCTCGTCAAGACGTTCCCGCCGACCCGCTCCGAGAAAGAGCGGGTCGCCGCCGTGAACGGCGTGTCGTTCGACGTGCCGGTCGGCACGATGTTCACGCTCCTCGGCCCGTCCGGCTGCGGCAAGACAACGACGCTGCGGAGCATCGCGGGCCTCGAGCGACCGGACGGGGGCGAGATCGTCGTCTCGGACCGCGTTCTGTTCTCCTCCACGCGGAGGGTCAACCTGCGCGCCAACGAACGCGGTCTCGGGATGGTCTTCCAGTCGTACGCGATCTGGCCGCACATGAACGTGTTCCGCAACGTGGCGTTCCCGCTCCAGGTGATGTCGCAGAAAACGCGTCCGGACAAGAAGGAGATCGCGGACCGGGTGGGTGAGGTCCTCCGGGTCGTCCGGCTCGACCACCTGGCAGACCGCGAGGCGACGGATCTCTCCGGCGGCCAGCAGCAGCGGCTCGCGCTGGCGCGAGCGCTCGTGATGCGTCCACCGCTCCTGCTCCTGGACGAGCCGCTCTCGAATCTCGATGCGAAGCTCCGCGAGGAGATGCGCTTCGAAGTGAAGCGTCTCCAGCGCACCCTCGGCATCACCGCCGTCTACGTCACGCACGACCAGGTGGAGGCCCTCGCCATGTCCAACCGGATCGCGGTCATGCGGGATGGGAAGATCGAGCAGGTGGGCAGGCCGCGCGACGTCTACGAGCGCCCCCAGTCTCGCTTCGTCGCAGACTTCATCGGGATCTCCAACTTCATCGACGGCACGATCGAGGGCGGGACCCCCGCGGGCGGATACGACGTGCGGACCGCGCAGGGTCTGCTCCGTGCCGGCTCGAGCGTGCGGCTCGACCGGGGCGCCGCGGTGGTGCTCTCCATCCGTCCGGAGCACGTCGGCGTCCGAGCGGGCGCCCCGGCCCCCGGCGAAGAGCGCGCCTGGCGCGGCACGGTGCAGGCGCGCGCGTTCCTCGGCGAGTCCGTCGACCACGTGATCGATGTCGGCGGGACGGAGGTGCGGGCGCGCTGCAACCCGACCCTGTCGATCCCGCCGGGGACCGAGGTGACCCTGACCTTCGACGAGTTGGCCTGCACCCTGATCCCGGCAGATGCCTGAAGGGCCGCCGCGGCCCTCGCGGAATCCGCTCTCGAGGTCCAACCCGCTCGCTCCCGCGTACATCTGCGTCTTCCTGTTCAGCGCAGGGGAACACATGGTGCACGTCCTCATCCCGCCCTACCTGGGCGTGGAGCTCGGCGCGAGCCCGGGGGTTGTGGGCGGGGTGCTCGCGGCCTTCGCGGCCACGTCGCTGCTCGCGCGGTTCCCGACCGGCGCGATCTACACGGTGGATCGCGCTCGCCGTCTCCTCGTGATCGGCGGCGCGCTGTCCGCCGCGGCGTTCGCCTTCATCCCGTTGGTCGGTGGGCCGTTCCAGGTGGGGATCCTGATGGCCGTCGACGGCTTCGGCTGGTCGATGGCGACGACGGCGCAGCTGGCCGTCCTGGTCGCGGCCAGGCCGGAAGGACTCACCACCGCCGCGGCGATGGGTTGGTACTCAGGTTTCAACGGGCTGGGGAACTTCGCGGCCGGGGTGACGGCCGGACTCCTGGCTGACTCGCTCGGGTTCGTCCCGAGCCTGCTGATCCTGGCGGCCGTGCCCGCGATCGCCACCGCCGTGATGGCACTGGCGATGCCGTGGAACCGGCTGCAGCGGGACGCGCCCGCCGAGGCAGGTCAGCGCCGGCCGAGTCTCAAGGGCGCGTGGGGAGACCTGCGGAACCTCTCGGTCGTGGCGTGGGCCGGCGCGATGGTGATGGTCTACATCAACTTCGTGAGCGCGGTGGCGAACGGCTTCCAGCCTCTGCTCGGTCTCGCCGCCGGACTCAGCCTCACCCAGATCGGGTTCCTGGCGAGCTGCCGGTCGTGGGGATCGTCGACGGTTCGCCTCGGTTCCGGGTTCATCTTCGCGCGCACCGACGGGAAGTGGCTTACCACCCCACTCACGCTTCTGAGCGCCGCTTCGTTGTTCCTGATCCCCTCGGTGGCCTCGTCCTTCCTCCTGCAGATCCCGCTGTTCCTCGCGATGGGAGTCTCGAGGGGACTGCTGCGCGTCACCGGATCGACCGAGGCCTTCGACGGGGTGGACGACGAGCGGAGCCAGGGGATGGTGGCAGCGCTACTGTTCGCGGGGCTCGATCTCGGGAAGCTGATCGGCCCCCTCGCCGCCGGCTTCACCGCCGAGGTCTTCGGGCTGGCGGCGATGTTCCGGATCCTGCCTGTCACGCTCCTGGCGCTGTACCTCCCGCTCGAGCTGATGGCGCGACGGAAGCTGGCCGGGCGAGCCGAGGCGGCGCGGGGAGGGATCCCGGCCGCGAACCCGGTCGCCTCGTCCAGCGAAGACCCACCGGACTAGTGGACGGACGTAGCCAGCGAGTCGGTGCTGCAGCCGGTCGTCGGTCAGCGCCACACGGGGCGGTTCGTATGATTGGGAGACCGAAGGGGAGGCATGGATACGAGCGACGTCGCACCGCCGGATGAGTCCCGCCTCGAGCGGGGGATGCGGGTTCGCCGAGACGTCCTCGGCGACGCGCACGTCGACGCGGCCGAGGCCGAGCGATCCGCCCTGGATTCCGACTTCCAGCGGTTCATCACCGAGACCGCGTGGGGCGAGATCTGGTCGCGTCCCGATCTGGACCGGCGCACGAGGAGCCTGGTCACGATCGGCATCCTGGCAGCGCTCGGCCGACAGGATGAGCTTGCGATGCACCTGCGGGCTTCGAAGAACACGGGAGCCAGCATGGCGGAGGTGAGAGAGGCCCTGTTCCACGTCGCCCTCTACGCGGGCCTGCCGGTGGCTCACGCCGCGTTCTTGCTGGCCAAGCAAGAGTTGGAGCAGGGAGCGGATCGGGGCGGAGATGCCTGAGGGTCATGCCGTCCGGCGCGGCGAGGATCCATCCTTCCCGCCGTTCCTCTTCCCCGAGTACCGATCCACGATACTGCGCGCACCCTCGCGGCCACTGGTCGAGCCGCCCCGAACCATCTCGGAGCTGACCGGACCCGGTCCCGCTCTCGCGGAGACGATCGAGCCCGATGCCGACCTCACGAGCAACGCCGGCACGGGCGATGTGGCGTTGGGGGAGCGGATCATCGTCACCGGCACCCTCCGTGACGCTGCCGGCGACCCGGTTCCGAACGCGGTGATCGAGATCTGGCAGGCGAACGCGGCCGGCCGCTACCTCCACGATGACGATCGGCACGACGCGCCGCTCGACCCGAATTTCACCGGGATAGGCAGATGTCTGACGGACGAGATCGGTGCGTACCGGTTCCTGAGCGTTCGCCCGGGCGCCTACCCGTGGGGGAATCACCCCAACGCGTGGCGGCCCTCGCACGTGCACCTGTCGATCTTCGGTCCCTCGTTCTCCGATCGGCTCGTGACGCAGATGTACTTCCCGGGCGATCCGCTCCAGGCGATCGATCCGATCTTCAACGCGGTCCCCGATCCGGCCGCGCGGGACAGGCTCGTCGCTCGGTACGAGCACCAGGTCACGGAGTCCGACTGGGCTCTCGGCTTCCGTTTCGACCTCCGGCTCGCGGGACCCGCGGCCACGCCGTTCGAGGACCCGGACGCGCCCCACGGCCGGAGGGTCCATGCCGGGTGACCCCACGCCGCCCCAGACGATAGGCCCGTTCTTCCAACCGAGCCTCCTCGGTGAGCCGTGGACAGCGGTCGTCGGCGGCTTGACGTCCGGCGAACGGATCAGGGTCGAAGGGCGTTTGCTCGATGGGGAGGGCCAGCCGGTGTCCGACGGGATGATCGAGATCTGGCAGGCGGATCCGGGCGGGCGGTATCGCCACCCGGCCGACACGGGAACCGGCGTGCGGGATGAGAGCTTCGTCGGGTTCGGACGCTCGGGAACCGATGCGGACGGGCGGTTCACCTTCGAGACCGTCAAGCCGGGCTCCGTCGCGGGACCGGGGGATCGTCGGCAGGCCCCGCACCTGAACGTGCTGGTCTTCGCGCGAGGGCTCCTGGATCGGCTGGCAACGCGCGTGTACTTCGACGACGACCGGTTGCGGGAGACGGATCCGTTCCTCCTGAGCGTGCCCGAGGAGCGACGGGACACCCTCGTGGCACGCAGGGAATCGGGTGCGACCCCCGCCGTGTATCGGTACGACGTCGTCCTCCAGGGCCACGCCGAGACGGTCTTCTTCGACGGATAGGGGCGCCGGGTCGATGGCACGCGACGGGTGGGGCCTGGAGCCGGCGGCCGAGCAGCCCTTCGCGAGCAGACGCGTGTCGGCGATGTTCTCGTCGCGGGCGCGCGTCGAGGCGATGCTCCGGGTCGAGGCGGCGATCGCGGCGGCGGAGGCCGACGTGGGCATCGTGCCGAGAGACGCCGCCGCCGCGATCGCCGCCGCGTGCGATGTCGATCGCTTCGACATACCCGCGGTCGAGCGTGACGGAGTGGTGGCCGGAACGCTCGCCATCCCTTTGGTTCGCCGGCTGACGGAGCTCGTTCCCGAGGAGGCCCGAGGATGGGTTCACTTCGGAGCGACGAGTCAGGACGTCCTGGACACCGCGTTGATGCTCCAGGCCCGGGACGGGCTGGACGCGATCGCGGATGAGCTGCGTGCGGTCGGCGATTCGTGCGCCGCGCTGGCGCAAGAGCACGTCGCGACCGTGATGCCGGGGCGAACGTTGCTCCAGCACGCGACACCGATCACCTTCGGCTTGAAGGCCGCGCACTGGCTGGGATCGGCGACCCGGCAGCTGGTCCGCCTCACCGAGCTTCGACACGCGCTTCCACTCCAGCTCGGCGGCGCGGCCGGCACACTCGCAGCGCTCGGGGCCGAGGGCGAAGGAGTCACCGAACGAGTCGCAGAGAAGCTCGGGCTGATCGTGCCCGACCTCCCGTGGCACACCGACCGGGACATGATCGCCCACTTGACCGGAAGCCTTGCGATCACGGCAGGTGCGATGGCGAAGATTGCCTCGGACGTCGCACTCTCGATGCAAACGGAAGTGGCGGAGATGACTGAGGGAGTGGCCGAAGATGCCGGGATCTCCTCGACGATGCCGCAGAAGCGGAATCCGGTGCGGGCGCCGGCGGCGATCGCGGCTGCCCGCCTGGCGGCGGGCGCGGCTACGGTCGTTCTCGGAGGGCTCGCGCAGGAGCACGAGCGGGGCGTCGGTTCCTGGCACGCCGAATGGGTGGCCGTCCCCGAGGTCTTCCGGTACTCGGCCGGCGCGGTGGAGCAGGTACGAGCCATCGTCGAAGGCGTGCAGGTGGATCCGGAGCGTATGCGGGCGAACATCGATGCCGGCGGAGGCCTCGCGATGGCGGAGGCGCTCGTGACCGCCACGACGCCGTCCCTGGGTCGCGACGAGGCGTTCCGCGTCGTGGTGCGCGTGTGCGACCGGGCTGTGAAGGAACGGATCGACCTCCGCCAGGCGGCACACCAGGACGAGGCGATCCGGCAAGCGCTGTCGCCGGAGGCGATCGACGCCGCGCTGGATCCCGGCTCCTATCTGGGGAGCACTGCGCGCTTCGTGGGCCGCGCCGTGGAGCGCTTCCGCGATGTGCGAGGGGCCGGCACGGATCGTTGAAGCGGATCGAGGTCGCCGGGGTCGGCATCGCCTACCGACTGGACGGGAACCCGAACGGACCGCCGGTGGTGCTCCTGCACTCGGCGGGATGCGACCTCCGGATGTGGGATCCGCATGTGCCCGCCCTCGGTGAGCGCTTCCAACTCGTTCGTGCCGACGCGCGGGGTCACGGTGGGTCGGATGCCCCTCCGCCTCCCTACACGGTGGAGCGGTTCGGTGCGGACGTGATCGGTGTGCTCGACGCGCTCGAGATCCATCGGGCGCACCTCGTCGGCGCCTCACTGGGTGGTCTGGTGGCGCTTTGGATCGCGGTGCATCATCCCGGTCGCGTGGAGCGGGCCGTCTTCTCCGGCACGGCCGCTCGGATCGGGACGGCCGAGGCGTGGCAAGAGCGAGCGGACGCTGTACGCGCCGGCGGCACGGAGGCGGTATCGGACCAGGTGATGTCCCGCTTCTTCTCCGCTTCGTTCCGTCGTGATCATCCGGACGTCGTCGGATGGTTCGCCGACGTCCTCCGTGTGCAGCCACCGCACGGATACGAGGCCACGTGTCTCGCGCTCCGGGATGCCGACCTGCGCGGTGAGGTCGGGGCGATCGACGCTCCATCGCTCATCCTGGCCGGAGACCAGGACGCGTCGACGCCGGTCTCCGATGCCACGTGGTTGCACGACGCGATCGACGGCAGTCGGTTGCTCACGCTGGAGGGGGCCGGGCATCTCTGTAGCGTGGAGCGGCGCGACACCTTCGACGACATCGTTCCACGGTTCCTTCGAGGAGAGGAGGTCACGTGAAGGTCGCGTTCTGCGGACTGGGAGATATGGGGACGCCGATGGCCACTCGACTCGTCGAGGCCGGTTACGAGGTCACGGTGTGGAACAGAACGGTCCAACGCACGGGAGGGTTCGGTGCCCGCGGGGCGACCGTCGCGCCAACGCCCTCCGCGGCGGCCGTGGACGCAGACGTCGTCATCACGATGCTCGCCGACGACCGGGCCGTGGAGTCGGTCCTCTTCGGTCCCGACGGGATCGCGGAAAGGATGCGTCCAGGCGCGGTGCTGGTCGACATGTCGACGGTCGCGCCCGACACGGCCCGATCGCTCGCGTCGCGGATGCCCGAGGGTGTCGGGGTTCTGGAAGCGCCGGTGAAAGGCGGGCCAACTCGTGCCGCCGAGGGCCGCCTCAGGATCCTGGTCGGTGGAGAGAAGGACACATTCGAGCTTGTCAGGCAACTCCTGTCCGCCATGGGTGAGCCGCGTCACGTGGGGCCAACCGGCTCGGCGGCTGCAGCCAAGGTGCTGAACAACTACGCGGTGATCGTGTTGGTGTCGGTTCTTGGTGAGGCCCTCATGCTGGCGGACGCGCTCGGTATCGACGAAGTATCTGCACTGGAGGTCCTTCAGGGCACTCCGCTCGAGGCGACGGTCCGGCACCAGTGGCCGCGCGCCACAGGAGCTGCGCCCGCCAGCTTCAAGATGCGGCTCGCGGCCAAGGATCTGAACCTGGCGCTCGATGCTGCCCGAACGGCTGGCCTTGATCTCGCGATCGCCGAGGAGGCACGCAGGCGGATCGATCGAGCGATCGCGCAGGGCATGGGCGACAAGGACCAAGCGGCGGTCGCACGATCCATCCGGAGCTGAGAACAGCGAGCCCCAGTCGAACGACCCCGACTTGATCCGTTGGCGTCGGGTCGATACAAGAAGACGAAGGAAACGTCTGGATACCGAACTGGTCAACACCAGGTCAAGGAGCCGACCGAAACAGACCGTACTGGAAGGGACTCCTGTGACACGTCGCGGATGCTCTGAGCTGCGAAGATGCTGGTCAGAGCGTTGCTCGAGGCTTCCTTGACACGGAAGAGGTCAGAGGTTCAAATCCTCTAGCGCCCACCACAGTTGGGCTTCAGCAGAGCGCGTCTCGTCGGTCACCCAGATCTCTCCGGGTGTTCGCTCTCACGTCGGTCATCACTGGATCGCGTCGAGAAGCTCCGGATACGGCAGGGGTGGAACATCGACTGCCCGCAGGTCCACAATCTCCGTGATGGCTGCTTGTGCTACCTGTGGCGCTCCTGTTCCTGAGGGCGCGCGCTTCTGCCCGAATTGCGCCGCGCCAGTGAGTACCGGTACCGACCAGAGCGAACGGAAGATCGCGACGGTCATCTTCGCCGACCTGGTGGGCTCGACCCAGCTCGGCGGCTCCCAGGATCCGGAGCGGACGAGAGCGATGCTCGAGCGCTTCTACGACGCCATGGCCGCCGAGATCGAAGCCGCCGGTGGGACGGTGGAGAAGTTCGCAGGCGACGCCGTGATGGCGGTGTTCGGCGCGCCGGCATCACTCGAGGATCACGCCGAGCGGGCGCTCCACGGAGCACTCGCGCTGCAGCGGCGCTTGCGCGAGATCTTCGGCGAGGCGCTCGCTCTGCGGATCGGGGTCAACACGGGCGAGGTCGTCGTGGGGACGCCACGCGAAGGCAGCTCCTTCGTCACCGGCGACCCGGTCAACGTGGCGGCGCGACTCGAGCAGGCGGCAGACCCGGGCGAGATCCTCGTGGGCGAGCGGACGGTCGCGACCGCGCGTGGCGCGTTCGAGTTCGGAGAACCTCAAACGGTCGAGGCCAAGGGGAAGCCGGGAGGGGTCGAGTGCCGACGCCTGGTCCGTGGTCTCTCCCTGATGCGCCCACGTGGCGTCGGCGGTCTCCGCCGGGCCTTCGTCGGCCGGGACCGGGAGATGGACGTCCTCGAGCGAGCCTACGCAGAAGTCGAGGACCGACGGGAACCGCAGCTCGTGACGATCCTCGGGGATGCGGGGGTCGGGAAGACGAGGATCGTTCGTGAGTTCTGGGAACGCTTGGGCGGCCGCTCGCCCGAGACGCTGCGTCGGACCGGACGGTGCCTCTCGTACGGGCAGGGCATCACCTACTGGCCACTCGCGGAGGTGCTCAAGGAGCACCTCGGGATCCTCGAGAGCGACCCGCCGACCGTGGCCCTGGAGCGGCTGGGCTCGCGCGAGATCCTGGGACTGACCCTCGGCCTCGACGTGACCCATGGGCTCCACCCTCTCGCCGCGCGCGACCGATTCCAGGACGCGTGGGTCGGATTCCTCGAGGAGATCGCCGCCGAGCGACCCACCGTCGTCTTGATCGAGGATGTCCACTGGGGGGAGGAGCAGCTGCTCGATCTCCTGGAACGCATCGTGCGCGACACGCGTGGACCCCTGCTCCTGATCGCGACCGCGCGGCCGGAGTTCCTCGAGCAGCGACCGGGCTGGGGGTCCCGGGGCCGTGCCACGACGCTGGAGCTCGACGCGCTTTCCTCGGATGACGCGGTAATGCTGCTCGACGAGCTGCTGGGCGGGACGCTCCCTGTAGGACTACGCGAGGTGGTCGTGCAGCGCGCGGAGGGGAACCCGTTCTTCGTCGAGGAGCTGCTCGGAACCCTGATCGACCGGCAGCTGCTCGAACGGCAGAACGGCTCGTGGCGCCTGGCGGAGTTGCCTACGGACTTCACCGTTCCGGATACCGTGCAAGCGGTCGTCGCGGCTCGGGTCGATCTGCTCGATCCGGCCGAGAAACAGGCGCTCCAGGCCGCGTCCGTGATCGGCCGGATCTTCTGGGCCGGACCTGTCTATGAGCTCGTGCACGATTACGAGCCGGATCTGCGGATCCTCGAAGAGCGCGACTTCATCCGACGACGACCCGGTTCCTCGATCGCCGGAGACCGGGAATATGCGATCAAGCACGCGCTGACGCGTGAGGTCGCGTACGCGGGTCTGCCGAAAGCCAGACGCGCCAGGCTGCACGCCGCCTTCGCGCGCTGGCTCGAACGGGTCGGCGAGGGTCGGGATGAGGACGCGGCCCTGCTCGCCCACCATTACGCCGAGGCCGTGCGCCCGGATGACGCCGACCTCGCGTGGGCCGGCGACCAGAGCGAGCTCGCAACGCTGCGAGCACATGCCCTCACCTGGCTCCGTCGCGCGGCCGAGCGTGCGATCAGCCGCTTCGAGATCGATGATGGCTTGAGGCTGCTGCATCGCGCTCTCGAACTGGAGCCGGATGAGGCCGACCAGGCCGAGCTCTGGAGGGAGGTGGGACGCGCGAACGTTCTCAAGATGGACGGGGAGGCCTTCTGGACGGCGATGCTGAACTCATTGGAGGGCACAACCGACCAGGCGACCGTGGCGGACACGTACAGCGTCCTCGCCTTCCAAACGGCGACTCGAGCCGCGATGTGGAAGCGCAGGCCGGACCGCCATCTGATCGCAGGGTGGATCGACCGTGCGCTCGAGCTGTCCGAGCCGGATGCGCCGGCCCGGGCGAGGGCGCTGATCGCGCGCGCGAACTTCGATCCGGAGGGATCGGATGCGACGGTCCAGGAAGCTGGCGACCTGGCTGATCGCCTTGACGACACGGAGCTGCGATCGTGGGCGTGGGACGCTCGCTGTCAGGTTGCCTACGCTCGAGGCGACTACGAGGAGGCGTACGACTGGGCCCGGCGTCGCTTCGACATCGTACCGACGTTGACCGATCCGGATCACATCTCGTTGATCTACGTGTTCGGCCTTCCCGCGTGCCTCGCGACCTGCCGTTTCCAGGAAGCTCGCCGCATCTCGCTGGCGCACGACGAGGTGACGGCCACTCTCACGCCGCATCATCGGATGCACGCAGCCAGTCTGCTGATCGACGTCGAGCAGATGACCGGCTGCTGGAGTGCCGCGCGCGACCTCACGCCGCGTGTCGAGTCGGCGGTCGCCGACAACATCTCGACGCCATGCGCGTCGAACGTCAGAGCGCTCCTCACCTGTGCTCTCGCGAATGTCCATCTCGGGGACGACCGAGAGGCGGGACGACTCGAGAGCAGCGCCGAGGGTCTCGGCATGGAGGGCTACAGCTTCGATGATCTCTATGTCGAGATCGCGGTCGCGCGAGGGGATCTGGCCGAGGTCGAGCGGCGGCTCGGTGAATGGAGTCCGGAGGGGTTCCTGGATGACGATGGATTGATCGCGCGCCTGAACGGGCTCGTCGTCCTTCAGCGCCGCGCCGAGATCGAAGAGGAGGCGCCGGCGATGCTGAAGCCGAAGACGTATCTCGAGCCGTTCGCTCTTCGGGCACTTGGTTACGCACGTGGTGACGCCGAGCTGATCCAGCAAGCGATCGAGAGGTTCGAGTCGGTGGGACTGGAATGGCATTCCGCCAAGACGAGAGGCCTCATGGACTGATGGACAAAGGCACGGCGCCATGGCGGGTGGTGCTCGGCCGCCTGACGGCGACCGGGGCGTCACCCGAGGATACTGACGACGAAGCCCTCCGGAAGGAGGTTCTCGTTCTGGCGGCGAGCGTCATCACGACCGTCGCCATCGTGTGGGTCGTGACCTACTGGGTCCTCGGGCTGTACCTCGCTGCCATCATCCCCTTGACGTATCAGGTCGTATCCATCGCGAACCTGGCGTTGTTCGCGAAAACGAAGCGATACCGGCTCTTCCGGGTCTGTGAGCTGAGCCTCAGCTTCTTGTTGCCTTTCCTGCTACAGCTCAGCTTAGGCGGGTTCGTCGCGTCCAGCGGGGTCGTGCTCTGGTCGTTCACCGCTCCACTCGGCGCGCTGCTGTTCTCGGGACGTCGGTCGGGGATCCGCTGGTTCGTCGCGTTCATCGGGCTCGTCGTGGCAGCCGCACTGCTCGACCCCTTCGTCTCGGACAAGATCGCGCAGATCCCTTCCTGGGTGATCGTTCTCTTCTTCGCCAACAACATCCTCGGAGTCACCGGAACGAGCTACCTCCTCCTCGTCCACTTCGTGCGAGAACGAGACCGGGCTTTCGAGATGATCGCAGCCGAGCGGGAGCGATCCGAACGACTTCTGCTGAACGTGCTCCCGGAACCGATCGCAGCTCGGTTGAAAGGGGGAGAGGCGCTCATCGCCGACGGCGTGCCTGAGGTGGGGGTCCTGTTCGCAGACATCGAAGGCTTCACCCCGCTGTCGGCGAAGATGACCCCGCACGACGTCGTGCGACTCCTGGACGAGGTCTTCAGCTCGTTCGACGCGCTCGCCGAAGAACATCGGCTCGAGAAGATCAAGACGATAGGTGACGCGTACATGGTGGCGTCGGGGCTGCTCGATCCTCGCCGAGATCACGCCGAGGATCTCGCGCGGATGGCGATCGCGATGCGGGCGGAGGTGCGAAGGTTCAGCATGCTCGAGCTCCGGATCGGGTTCGATGTGGGGCCGGTCGTTGCCGGAGTGATCGGACAGAGGAAGTTCAGCTACGACCTCTGGGGTGACACCGTGAACATGGCGAGCCGGATGGAGTCGCACGGCGTCGCCGGGGCGATCCATGTGACGGAGCGTGCGCGCGACCACCTTGCCCACGCCTTCGAGTTCGAGAGTCGAGGTGTGCTCGACGTCAAGGGCAAGGGTCTGATGAACACGTATCTGCTACTCGAGCCACGGCGCTCCGCGGCGGACGATGGCCAACGTCAAGCGGGGGAGGTGCGAGATGTCCATACAGATCGACCCTGAGGGGAACGAAACGAATGCACTGTTCGACTTGGTCGACCTCGATGCGCGAGAGGTGTTGGAGATCGGTTGCGGCGACGGACGATTGACCTGGCGCTATGCGGACAGGGCGGCACATGTCACGGCCATCGAGCCCTTCGCCGGATCGATCGACCGGGCGAAGGCGCGGCTGCCTGGCACATCGAAGGGGCGTGTCGACTTCCACCACGTTGCCTTCGAGGAGTTCGCTCAGTCCCATCAGCCATCCACGTTCGACATCGTCATCCTGGCCTGGTCCTTGTGCTGAATGGAGCGGGAGGGCATGGTTCATGCCCTAGGGGAGATCCACAGGCTCCTGCGGCGCGACGGTTGCCTGATCGAGATCCACCCAGTCGTCGGTCCGCCGACCGTAGAGGTCAGACAGGATAGTATTCGCACGTTCGCCGAACCCGATCCCGGCTACGACTACGAGGACGACCTGCGGAGCGCTGAGGATGCGGTCGATCGGGTGATCGAGGCCGGCATCTTCATGGTCGATCGAAGCCGCGAGTTCGAGCTCCGCACCCACAGCTCCTCGGTCGCCGAGCTGCGCGATCACTTCGCGGTCTCGGGCGCGTACGACGCGGATCCGAAGGATGAGCACCTGCTGGCGCTGCAAGCGGATCTCTACGGTCGCGTCGAGAACGCCTTGAGGACGTCCGGACGTTCGGCAGAGGTCGTCTACTGTGAGAGGGCGCGGATGGCCCGCCTGCGACCTCGAGGAGCGGATTGAGCGAGGAGCCCTGTCTCGCAGCGAGCGTGACTCCGTCTCTGATCGTCGGTCAGGCTATACACACGTGCAGTGAACATCCGCCTGCTGGCACCCGGCGCACTTCACCGTGCAATACCTGTCGGAGCCGACGTGAAGGTGTCCGACGTCGTGTTCGCCCGCTACCGACCCGCAGATCGCGCACTTCCAGCCGTCAGCCAACCCTCCGCACTTCGCGCACAGCAGGTTCTCCGTCTGCCCCACCTTCACTCCTCTCGCTCGTGCCTCGCCGCCGCGAGTCGGGCGGTCGGTGACCGGCCGCCCGACCTCGTCGAGCCTAACCCTTCCGAAGGGTCAGGATCCCTCGAAGTGCTACGAGAGCTCCGGCCACGAAGATCAACGTCGCGAGGTAGATCAGCCCCAGGTGGCCGAGCGTGTCGAAGTGGTTCGGATAGTGAGCCGGAAGTGCCACGAGGAGCCCGATCACCGGCGCGGCTACCGCCCCCACCCAGGCCCAGACTTCCCCTCGCCGCACGCCGTAGGCGACGAGGAACAGCACGGCCACACCCGTGGCCGCGATGAATCCGGCTACCGCGATGTGCAGGTGGCTGATGTACTCGAAGAGTGATGGGCTGAAGTTCTGGATCGCTTCCTTCCCGACGTTCACTTCGTTCGGACCGATGCCCAGCTCCAGGAAGCTGTCCGTGAAGTTCCGGACGAAGAAGATCACCGCGTAGCCGATGAACCCCGCGGCCGCGGCACCCATCAGCCAGGAGCCGATGCGGAGGTTCCCCTCTGCGGCCGTTGGTGCGGCCCGATCCACTGTCATGGTGGTCATGTCGATCACCTCCCTTCACCCTTCTGGGACGACATCGGAGCGGGGTCCGATTGCGGTTCGGGAGCGCTGCAATAAAGTCGCCGGCAGCGTCGTCCTGAACTATCGGAGACATGCATGCGAGATCCGTCACCGACATGAGCGAGGCAGGCGTCCGAGATCGCACGAAGGAGGCCTTCCAGGAGCTCGTCCTCGCCGAGCTCCCGGCCCTCTACTCGCTCGCGAGGCGGCTGGTGCGTGACGGCGCAGAGGACCTGGTCCAGGAGGCGCTATTGCAGGCCTTCCGAGCCTTTGGCACCCTGAAAGAGGATGCAGCGGCCGGACGCTGGCTCAAGACGATCCTCGTGAACGTATTCCGAGATCACCTCCGGAAGCGGTCGAGGACCGTCGACGAACGGCCGATGGGCGATCTGAGCGACTTCTCGCTGTACCGGACCCTCGTCGACGAGGACCCCTTCCCGTACTCAGATGCGCTCCACACGGACTTCCTGGGCGTGTTCGATTCCGAGGATCTGCGGGAGATCCTCATCCGGTTGCCCGACATCTACCGCGTCCCTCTCGTGCTCCGATACATCGACGGGTTCGCGACCAAGGAGATCGCGCGCCTTATGGAGGCACCACTCGGTACGACCCTCGCGCGCCTCCACAGGGGCCGCCGGTTGTTCGAGCGCGAGATGTGGGCATACGCGCAAGAAGCTGGACTACTCACGAAAGAGAGATGACATGACGGACACGAAGGCGATCCCCTGCTCGGAGGCGGTGCGTCAGCTCTGGGACTATCTGGACCACGCGATCTCTCCCGAGGACCAGGAGAGGGTGGAGAAGCACCTCTCGTTCTGCCGGAGATGCTGCGGCGAGCTCGAGTTCGCCAAGGAGATGAGGGCGTTCCTCGCCACCTCGTCTGCGGAGGAGATCCCGTCGCACGTGAAGGAGCGCCTCGAGCGCTTCGTGGAAGGGCTGTAGGCGATGGCGAAGGACCTGATGTTCCAGGACGAGATCAAGGAAGCGGTGCGGGACGCCTATGCGGGGATCTCGTCGGGCGCCGGCGAGACGGTGGCACGGTGGCTCTATTCAGACGAGGAGCTCGCCGAGGTCCCGCCGGGAGCAGTCGCTTGGGCCCTCGGCGTGGGGAACCCCGTCCGCTATGCCCTGCTGCAGCCCGGAGAGGATGTCCTCGATGTCGGCTCAGGTGGGGGGATCGACAGCATCCTCGCGGCCAAGCGCGTAGGTCCCGAGGGGAGGGTGATCGGACTCGACATCTTGGAGGAGATGTGCGAGCGAGGCAGGGCTCACGCGACCGAGGCTGGTGTGGATGGCTGGACGGAGTTCCGTCGCGGTGAGATGGAGGACATCCCGCTCCCCGATGGGTCCGTCGACGTGGTGATCTCCAACGGTGTCATGAACCTTTCGGCTCGGAAGAGCAGGGCACTCGCGGAGATCTTCCGGGTCCTGCGCCCCGGCGGGCGGGTCTCGATGGCCGATCTCACCGTCGAAGGAGAGCTTCCGCCCGAGATCGCGAACGACCAGAGTGCCTGGGCTGGGTGAGTGTCCGGAGCGATGGCGGAGCGTGTCTTCGCCGCGAAGCTTCAAGGGGCGGGGTTCGAAGACGTGTGGGTGGGTGGACACCGTCCCTCCGGTATCGAGGAGGCCTCCTACTATCCTCTGTTCACCCATGAGGTCATCGAGCTGATGAGGAAGACGTTGCCCGCCGAGCGTCACGATCACGTGGCGACTGGAGTGGTCGTGAAGGCCAGGAAACCCGCAGAGGCCCATCATGGCTAACGAGGCGGCACGGGAGTCGCGATGATCCTTCATCCCCGCCGTCTTCAGTTAGCGAGGGGAGGTGAGCGCGGCCGATCGGGGCTGGAAGCACGTTGAGATTGATCCACGCCGCGTAGAAATGCAGCGGGTCGAGAGTCGAGAAAGGGAGAGCTAGATGACAGGTGTCGAGAGCAGAAACTTCGATTCACCGGACGAGACGCGAACGCCCGACAAGACCACGGTGGAGCTCGTGGGTCTCGCCGGTGGTCAGATCGGGAGGTACACGTTCCAACCCGGTTGGCGTTGGTCCGAATGCATCAAGCCGGTGGTGAAGACAGAGAGCTGTCAGGTCGAGCACGTCGGGTACGCGGTGTCCGGACGGCTGCATGTCGAGCACGAGGACGGGAGCACCGGTGACGTGACCGCAGGAGATGTCTACAGGATCGCTCCGGGCCATGATGCCTGGGTGGTCGGGGACGAGCCAGCCATGTTCGTTGAGTTCCAGGGCGCCAGCCACTACGCAGAGGCCAAATAGGCGCCGCCCCGACGAAGGAGGAGAGCCGTGACGGTGATCGTGCAGTACATCGTGAAGGTGCCGGACGTGGATCGGTTCGTGGCGACGTCGGAGAAGTACGCCCCGATGGTGGAGGAGATGGGCTCCCGTAACGGCAGCGTCTACGAGGATGAGAACGAGCCGGGCCTCGTAAGCACGATGTCCGAGTGGGACAGCCACGACCAGATGCACGCGGCGTCCGAGAAGGTCGGCGATGACTTCAATCGGGAAGCCGGAACGGAGGGGTTGAACTGGACCACACACATCTGGGAGCGAAAGGGGTCTTCGTAGAGAGTCGCTCGAGGTCGCTCGGCGAAACAGACGCCTGCCGGTGCCTCGATAAGCCAGTCCCAACCGGGATCCTTCCCACCGGGTTCCGCCGGCTCAGCCGAGATAGGTGATCTTGCTCGCCTTGACCGCCGCCTCGGGGAGAAGGAGCGCATGGATGCTCCACGTGGAATGGGATGCCTGCCGCGCAGATGACACGGGTAAGCCCGGTCCCCGAGAGGGGACCGGGCTTACCAGCATCCGTGGGGACTAGCCCGCCTCTCGCGTGACGACGTAGACGTCGGTGGAGATGGTGACGCCGTCCGGAGCGAGCTCGCTGCCCGGGCGGGTCGAGCCGAACACCATCGTCAGCCCGTTCCACGAGAGTGACGCTCTCGACTCGCTGGCCACCGTGTTGATAGGCGCGTCGAGGTGGATGCTTTTCGCCGACCTCCGCGGATGGACCAGCTTCTTGACGCGATCGAGCCTGAGGAGCTGATGCAGGTGCTCCGCGAGTTCCATGAGCGAACGTGACGACGGACGACCTCTCGAGATCGACGTCTACGCGCCGGAGACGATCGTTGGCGCGCGCCTGAACCTCGGGGGTATGGATCACCCGGGTCCGGCGGCCTCCTCGTCGCCGGGGGTGGGGGGGGGGGGGGGCGGCCCCCCCCCCCCACCCCCCCCC